>JAHLVZ010000213.1 GCA_019058165.1 Candidatus Heimdallarchaeota archaeon | reverse complement strand
TCTAGAAGATGGAAAAGCAGTGGTAGGAAAAACAGGGAAACTACTACGACATCCATTCACAGGAGTAGGGGTAGCAATGATGTTCGACATACCAGATGAAGTATGCCACATGATAGCAACACACTCAAAAGAAGGGGACCTAGGAAAAAGAACAGTGGAAGGAATAATAGTACATCACGCAGACTTTATCAGCTATGAACCATTCAAAGCAGATACACTTAGAGTGTAAAAGAAAAAAAGTAGGATAAATAACTATCCTGCATTGTTCTTTATTTTTGATTTTCTTTCATTAAATTTTTGAAATAAAGACGAATTTGGTCATTGATGATACTATGGATTTTCATGCCAATATTGAAACTAAAAGGACGTAAATCAATTCGAGATTTACCATGTAGTGTATCATATTCTAAAACTATTGAATGTTCACTAATTTTTATTTCACGAAATAAATATCTGGAACCTCTATCGAAAACAATCTCCCGCTTTGAACCTACAACTGCAAGAACAGCATCAAAAGTCACAATAGTTTTTCTTAATCCTTTTCGATAAACAAAATGATCTGAGTAAATCTCTATTTTACAAAGAATTTGGTTAAAAAACCAAATAAAATAACCAATGAGTATTAATGAACCAATGATAACATAAATCCACCAAAAACCAAATAGATAGAGTATGATGAAAAAAACGATTTGACTGAAAGTGCACATAAGCAATCCAAACAACATCATAGTAAAACTTCATTTAAAAATGGTTGAAGCACGAACACTAAAAACAATAGGATAAGAAGGTGTAACAATAGAAGAGTATTCCTTGTTAAGTGAATCATTGGAAGCCTTAGCTTTAAGACGATCCATTTCTTCAGACAAAAAAATCTTATTATCATAAATAACAAAACCAATTGACTCAGCATAAGTAATAAGAGTGTTGGAATCAATCTGTAAGGTAGAACAAAGAAGAGAAATACTTGCAGATTTGTTGGAACTAACAATATCAAAAATCTTAGTTTTTTGTTCCACAGATAAATCAGACATAAGACTATCTCCCTGTAATGAACTAAGTAATAATAACAAAATTTGTTTATAAACATATAATATCATTAGCAAAAGAAAAAGCAAACAGAAAAAAGAAAATACGTAAGGAAACGAAAGATTCAAAAAGAAAAAAGAAAGAAAAAAGAATCACCACCGTGGGCGGGTGATCTAGCCTGGTATGATACCTCCTTGACGACGATAAAAAATTGCGATTTTTGTCGGTAAAATGGAGGAAGTCGGGGATTCAAATTCCCCCTCGCCCACCATTCTCTCTTTCTTTTCCTGTAAAGTTTGTACTAGTGTTTTTATAGTACAAAATCAGTACTATTGATAGTAATTATGCGAGGTATCACTATGACTTCTATCTCTGTTTCATTAGATGAAGAATTACTCGAATGGTTGGATCAACTTATAGAAAGAGGGGTAATTAAATCTCGAAGTGAAGCCGTTCGAGGTGGTATTTACTCTTATGTCCGTGAAAAGCTTGGTATTAGTTCTCGTGCTGATTTGCGTGAGTATCTTAAGAAGCAACAGCAGAAACCTTTCCAATCAGGTGTCGAGGTCATTCGTTCTGTGAGGCAAGAGGAATAATGGCTCTTTATCTTGACACCAATGTTTTCTATCATGCTTATTGTCCTATTGAAGATGCTTCGATAGTTGATTGGTTATTTTCTCAAGTTCATCCTGACTTTCCTGCTATTACTAGTGAATGGTGTCTTATTGAGATGTTTCGAGCTTTCAAGAAACAAGTAAATTTTGGGACTATCTCAGAAAAGAATGCTGAAATAGCTATTGACTTTTTTCTGAGTGATGTTGGAGAGATGGTTAAGAAGAAGCTCCTTTTACTTGCTCCCGTTTCTCACGCTCTTATTATTACTTCTCGAGAACATATCTTTGCATCCAATCTATATGCTGCTGATGCCTTACATGCTACTACTGCTCTAAAAATTAAAGCTAGTGCATTCATTACTTTTGATTCCGACTTTAAAGCCAATCTCAAATCTATACCTATTTTTAATCCCTCTTCTCAAAATTTCAAAACAAGTATTGGTAAATTGCTATCAATTTAATCAATATTGAAAAAAGTATCCCCGGTTCCAATCTGGGATCGCCCACCAATTTCTTATTTTTCTGTCAATTTCAGAGTGGTCACTTTTTTACATATTATTATTAATAACTGACCATTTACTACTAGTACAGATGTAAGTTCAATTTGTGATGTAAAATGACTAATGATAAAGCAATAAAAGAAATTCAACAAGTTCTTGAGCAATTTAACGATGCATATATCAAACAAGATGCTTCTAAAATTGTTGAATTTATGAAGAAATTCCATACAAGTAGTGACGAATCTCTCATCATCGGTACTGCCTATAAGGAATGGATGTATGGTACTAAAGGCGCAAAAGAGATTTTTCTAAGCGATTGGAAAAGTCCTGGTGTATGGAGCTACGATTACAAAGATGCTAAAATCACTGTAAAAGATGCTATCGCCTGGATAAGCATGACAGGCAAATTAACCATGGAATTGCCATCTGAAGCAATCTATCAAGGGATGCTTGCGCAAATAAATGGCATGCTAGAAGATCAGGACAAAAATCCTGATGATAAGATGTGGGATATTATTAGTTCTGCTACTTTTTATCTTAATCACGCAAAGAAAGGTGACAAGTATATTTTTCCCTTTAGGTTTACTGCTGTGTTGGTTTCTGAGAATAATAGCTGGCTATTTCATCAAATGCATTTCTCATTTCCATACGTTTTGACTTCTCCTCCTGTTAGGATTTTTGAGTAAATACAAAGTAACCGCATAAAACGAAAGATTCATAAAAGAAAATAAAAGGAAAGAGAATACGAAAAAACTAATGGGCCGGTAGATCAGCTTGGAAGATCGCCTCCTTGGCAATGGGTAGAAATGCGTTTCTGCCGACAAAAATGGAGGAGGCCGTGGATTCAAATTCCACCCGGTCCACCACTTCTCTCTTTCCTTATTATTTTTCCAGTATTCGTATTGCTTTTTCTGTTACTACTATGAAATTATTAGTAATTTTTTCTGAATGTTTCTCCAGAAGGTTTCGTAGTATTTCTATTTTGTTTTCTGCTCTTTCATTTTTTAATCGTAAGAGGATTACTCCTTTGTGTGGTTTGTTTTGTTTTACAACTAACTCCCCAAAATCCTTATCATTTGTTAAAAGGACATAATTTTCCTTGTTAGCTTTGGCTATGATTTTTTCATCAGTTATACCTCTTGCTTCCTCATAGACTGAAAATACTTCATAACCTTTTTTCCTTAGCCACTCAGCAACTCTAGGACCTGTGCATTCATCAACTATGAAACGCATACTATGTTGCCTCTTCAATAATTGGCATAAAAGTAGTATTTTCTAGCGTTTCCGAAGCATAAACGAGGCATGCTAAAATATCATCCTTAACTAGATTAGGGTATTCTTCAATAATTTCTTTTATTTCTGCATCATTTGCTAACAAATTTAAAATGAATTGTACTGTTAATCTTGTACCCTTTATAACCGGTTTTCCTACCATTATTTTCGGATTTACAGTTATTCGTTCCAATAATTCCTTTCTTTCCATGAATTAATCTCCTATATTAATCATAGTTTTTTTTTCAATATAAACTATTCACTTGTTTTTATTTTTCTACAAACGAGAAATCTTTTTTTAATACTGTTTCGTCATACATCAAAACTTCTCTTTTTGCTAATTCATGCATCATTTCTCTAAGTGATATTTGAGCTATTTCTGCTGCTTTCCAAGTGCTCAGATTATTTTTTCTAACCTCTCGACTAAGCAACTCTAATAACTCCTTATTTATAGCATGTGTTAGTAACAATTCTACGAATTTTGCCTTATCAATTATTTTCTGTTTTTTCATAAGAAATTGTAGTTTTTCTTCTAAATCTTTGTCTAGCTCAACTGATAAAACAACCATACGAATCGTGTAAACTATATATGGCATAGTATGTATTTCTTTCCTTTTATTATAATTAAAATCGATTTTACTAAGAAAGATAGTAAGAGAGGTCGTGGATTCAAATTCCACCCGGTCCACCAATTTGTTTTTGTTTATTTAAATGCC
>JAHLVZ010000212.1 GCA_019058165.1 Candidatus Heimdallarchaeota archaeon | reverse complement strand
TAAAGAAGCAGTGTGGGTTCTGAGGCATCAATTTTCATCGAAACCATTCTAATTTCAATAAAAATATTATAGTATGAATGGGAATAAGCTATTTCCTGGGATGGACTACATGAATAAAAAAAGTCAAACTTAGGAGTTAAAATCTTGAAACGATCTGAGAAAATGATGATCAATTTAATGGAAGGGTTTGATAATCATCTAGAACCTGAGAAAAAGAAACTCTTACTAGAAGAATGTGGACGAAAATGCATTCAAGATAGACACGAAAAACTCTTACAAGACGCTAAAATGCTTTATAAGAATTCGAATGATATGAATGAATTTCTGGGAAAATTAAGCAAAATATATGAGAGCTTACAAATAACAGATGAAGAGATTGCATTTGTCTGGGAAAAATGTTTCTGTCCAATAATTAACAAAATCCCTGCAGGGGAGATTTCACCAACATTCTGTAATTGTTCTCGAGGGTGGGTGAAAGAGCTTCTTGAAGGAGCAACAGAAAAACCTGTTGAGGTTTTTATTGATGAATCTATTACTAAAGGAGATACCAGATGTAAACTTAGGGTTATAATTTAGAAATAATGAATAAACTATATTTTATCCTAACTGTAAAACATATCCTTCCCGAACCGGACTTCTAGACCTTCAAGCAGCAGTGTGGATCCTGAGCATCTCTCTTTTTTTAGAAAAATCTATTAAATAAGAAAAAGAAATAATATGTAGTGAGGGGGTAATAATTATTTTTGTTCCTTCTCATTGGGAGAATGATGATTTTTGAAAAGAAAGAGGAAATTGTTCATTACCTTAATCACATTGTTATTGTTTGGCAGTATTTTCATTCCAATAATCCTTAAGAAAATTACATATGTTGAAGCTGCCCGTATAGAAGTTCATATCACTTGGTATATATTCTTGTGTACAGATAGCTATGATAGTGATGACGATGGTGAGTTTTATCTCCAATTTAAATATTATACTGGCTCAGATTGGCGCATTGAGAAAACTTCAAACAAGAAAATAGGACCTGCATTTCCTTTACCCTCATATCCTAGTATTACTTACACTCTCAAAAAAGAGGTTCAAGTCGGTACTTACCTCTATATTCGTTTAGGCGAGAAAGATTGGCTAAAGAATGATCTAATTATTCCTGTTGTCATTTATAACCTTGGCACAGGTGATTCTATACATTGGAATAGTTTCTATATCTCATCAAGCTTTGATACCGCAATATTTTCCTATGACAATTCTCCCAGTGATGAGGTTAAGGTAACCTTCATTAATATGGGATAAAACATGAGAAGGAATAAATAACTTTCCTTTTTTTCTGCAAGATGCTCAACCAGCAGGTACCTACCACTTAAACGTGTCCTTCCCGCCCCGGACTGCTTGCCCTGCAAGCAGCAGTGTGAGTCCTAAGCTTCATCAGGTTTTTTACTGAAAAATTTATGGAGGGGAGAAAAACATAATTTGAGCTTGTAAGGATAATAGAGGAAGAGATTAAATCATCTGAGTTAACAGACGAACAATGGCAAAAATTCATGAAATTTAAAACAAAAAATAGAAAATTCAGATTGGTGTTTTAGAAAGTATTTTAAAAGAATTACTTGAGAATCTATAATTGCTAATGCTGATGAACTAAATTATGTTATTGTTGCCAATAATGTAACGTTAGACAAAGAAAAGATATAATATTCTAAAATTTGTATAGAACTGCTTTTGTTGTTTCTGAAAATCTAGAATTATATTTCAAAGGAACTCTATCTGGCAACTGAATTTTTCTTTCGATCATAGATTTATAATCTCGTAGATTAGACTAACTGGGTAAAAACTATCTGTGGTTTGAATTAGAGAAATCATTAATATAATGTTAAATTAATGTAATAGTTGCAATTCTATTGAATTGGGTGTTATAAATTGAAGAAAAAGAGGTCTAATAAAAATAATCTGGTTTTGTCAGAAGAAGGACGAAAGAGGGAAAGAATCAAACTTTATTTCTTTCCACCTGAAGAAAACTACAAAGTTTTCATTTTGATAGGAATAATTACAATTATCCTAGGGATTGGTATTGGATTGGTATTTGGGATAGTAC
The DNA here is from genome assembly GCA_019058165.1 of Candidatus Heimdallarchaeota archaeon. GTDB lineage: Archaea > Asgardarchaeota > Heimdallarchaeia > JABLTI01 > JABLTI01 > JABLTI01. The sequence goes on along the minus strand of JAHLVZ010000212.1, from coordinate 2,045 downwards.
TCCTAATTATTGGCATTAAGCGTAAAAAAGAATACCAATATATGTTAGTTTCAGATATCGAAGTCGATGCTTTGCTTCGTGATGATATTAATAAAATTCTCCAATATATCCCTACTAAAGTTAATATTGATTCTTCTCAATTAATCACTGAAACTATTTATACGGGGTATTTTCCAATAACGATTATTCCAAAAAAAATGGATTATAGTATGAAGTTTGGTAAAGATTTTGTTTTCCGTTATACTCCGATAAAAATTAATACCATTATATGTACAAATGAGGAATTTATTACTTTTGAACTAATATTTGATTTTCTAAAAGGCGATGCAGTAGATCAAATATCTCAAGCATATTATTACAAAGATATCGTTTCAATGGCAACTGTTACACAGTCACAAAAACTCTTTGATAGAAATTATACCGAGAAGGAAGGTTTCACATTATTTACTTCTGCAGGAAGCTCAGTATCTGTTATATTAGTTAATAGAGAATATCTTGATGATGAGAAATATAGAAGGATTGCTACAAAACTAGCTAAATTTGAATCATCTGTTGACAGAGAAACCAAAGTTATATTGCCCGATTATATACCAAGAACAGACTCAGAAAGAACAATCTCAGCACTTCGAAAGATAATTAGAGATAAGAAAATGCTTCGCTAAAATCCAACTAATATTTGAGGAATGCAAGAAAGAAGTCATCTTAATATTTGATTTCTTATTCTTTCATCCTCAATATTCAATCTTATTACGAGCTGCTCAATTTCTTTTTTATCATAGATTAAAGAATTTGCTTTAGTTATTAGCTCCTCAATTGAGGGTTGAATTCTAAAACCATTTTTTAAATGAAACTCGTGCTTTAAAAGAGCATAAAAATAGTAATACGCTGATCTTTCTGGATTTAATTTAATAGCTGCTGTAAGGTATTTCTCTATCTCATTGATTTTGTTAAAAGTTAATGTTCTAATATTATTCCCTTCAATCAAAGAAACTGCATAGTAGAAATAAATATCACTGTTCTCTGGATTGAGCTCTAAGGCTTTATCTAAATTTTCCTTAACCAGTTCTACCAATCCTAAATCCATATAACATATACCTAATGCAAAATATAACAACCCATCTCTAGGCTTTATCTCAAGTTGTTCTTTGTAAAACGATATGTACTTGTTTAATTTATTATGATTAAAATTGACCAAATAGGATAGTGACGTAATGATATACTCAGTGTTACAATAATTACATTTGTTGCCATCAAGATTAATTGGAGCATTGCATTCTGGGCATTTAAATGATTGAACATTATTATTCATAGATTTCCCCAGTTAAATAAACAATGAATTTAATTTAAGCTTTATTACAAAGAACAAAGTAAGAAACTTCGATTATTTTTTTAAATATCTTATAACCTTTATCATACTTACAAGGAAGATGCTTTGGTAATCTACAATCACACCTAAACGTATCTTTATCGAACCGGACTTCTAGACCTTAAAGAAGAAGTGTGTAGTGATTCTACATTTTTTTAAGATTTTAAACTTACACCAACTATTTCTGTCGACTCTTTTTTCCGAAAACTAAATGAATTTAGTTAATTATATGTACTGTACTTTTCAGGGTGGGTGCTAAATGCGAAAAGCAAGAAAATGTTTGTTACTAGTTTTTATGCTTATTCTAGTTGCTTTTGTTAAGCAAATATATTTTGAAGTGAAATCAGAAAAAAATGAAAATGATCTAGTTTTTCAACCTCAAGCTATGAGTGTTTATGAGAAATGGAGCTACACATTAGGAAATGGTATTTACTCTTCCCCTATTGTTGCTGATCTTGACAATGATGGCACACTGGAAGTGCTGGTAGGTTCATATGATAACAAGTTTTACTGTTTGGACCACACAGGTGGTTTGGTGTGGAGCTACACAACAGGTGATTGGATTTTATCCTCTCCTGCTGTCGCTGATCTCGATGAAGATGGCACACTGGAAGTGTTGGTTGGATCAGATGATGGCAAGCTCTACTGTTTGGATCACACTGGCGGTTTGGAGTGGAGC
>JAHLVZ010000049.1 GCA_019058165.1 Candidatus Heimdallarchaeota archaeon | reverse complement strand
GATTCAAATCTATTAATGCAAGAATTGCTAATCCTGTTGTAAGTGTCAATATTGTTCCTACAATGATGAAAAAGTCCTCAATGACTCTAAGTGTATGTGTTAAAACTTGCAGCGATGCTAAAAGTGTTAGATCACCAGCTGCATCAATATATGCTGGAGCTATGAAATGTGAGATAACTAAAGGAATAACATAAGCTAAAGTTAGAAGTACTACTCCATGATAGATGATTGCTGCTGGGATCCATTGCATTGGACCTTCCTTTCGTAAAAGTTGATAATAGCCAAGAATAGCTGGGATGGTGAATAAAGATCCTAAGATGCCAAACCATCCGTAAGCAGACATTAATCCTCTTACTGCATTCCAGTCTAAGATGTATTGATCCATTGTAGCTAAACTCTCAGGTTTGCTAATTCCTGCGATAAGAATGAAAATAACAGTACCTATATAGCTTACTGCTGCAATAATAGAACTAATACCACAAATTTTGATGAATTTATCATTCGTCATAGGAAATAATTGATTAGATTTTATCTTATTTAGTTTGTGTTTTTTTATCTAATGTTATGTGATTCTTGGGATACATTTAATTTACTTGACTAGCAAAAAGCTAAAGAATTGATTTGTCTAATGATTGCATAGGATTGTGAAAACTACGAAGGCTACTGCTTTAGCTAATTCCAACACTGCCTTAATCAAGTATTGGGGAAAACAAGATGAAAAATTAATACTTCCAATGACTAATAGTATTTCACTAACAGTTGATTCTTTATCTACTACAACTACTGTTGAATTCTCAGAAAAATACCAAGAAGATCAATTCTTTCTTAACGATGAGAAACAAACAGGAACTGCGGAGAATCGAGTGATTGAACATTTAAATTTACTTAGGTCAAAAGCCAAGATGAATTTGAAAGCAAAAGTCATGTCTCGAAATAATTTTCCAACAGCAGCAGGTTTAGCTTCTTCAGCATCAGGTTTTGCAGCTTTAACAGTAGCATCCTGTAAAGGATTAGATTTGAAGTTAAATCAAAAAGAACTTTCCATGCTTTCCAGAAGGGGTTCCGGTTCATCTGCAAGATCTATTTTTAGTGGATTTGTTGAGTGGATGAAAGCTGATGAAGCAGGAGAGTCTTATGCAAAACAAATAGCAGATAAAAATCACTTCGATATGCGAGATATAGTTGTTATTTTTAAGCAACAAAAACGCAAATTTTCTACACGAGAGGCTATGAAAATTTCAAAAGAAACAAGTCCAATGTTTAATGCTCGTTTAGATGTTGTAGATACATCTTTGGATAAAATGAGGAAAGCAATAGAACAAAGGGATTTTACATTGCTAGGGCAAACTGCTGAATCTGATTGTAATTTAGTGCACTCAATTGCTTTAACATCTAAACCAAAACTCTCGTTTTGGATAGACGAAACGGTAAAGATAATCAATCTTGTCAAGGATCTTCGACAAGGAGGGATTGAAGCCTATTATACGGTGGATACTGGTTCAAATATGCATATCTTGACTCTTCCTCAATATGCTGCTGAAATAGAAATGATTTTGAATAAAATACATTATGTTGTAAAAACGGTTGTTTGTAAACCAGGTGATGGGGCAAAAATAATTGATAATCACCTATTTTAATAATTGAATGATTACAAATTGTTGAATAAAATGACAGTAGTTAGTTCAGCTCCTGGAAAATTAATCCTCTTCGGAGAACATGCAAGTAGCAGAGGAAAACCTGCAATTGTTTTTGCTGTCAACTCGAGATTAACTGTTATTCTTAAAGAACATAATTATCCGAATAAAAACATCCTTCTTACTAGTAGAGATTTCAATGTTCAACGAGCAGAATATCCATCGGGTAGATTAAATATTGTTAGTAAAGTAATTTCTACTTTTTTTGAAGAGACTCATCTTAACCCAGAGCAGTTTCAATTAATAATTAAATCTAGAATTAAGCCCGGTTTTGGTAGCTCTGCAGCAGTAATTGCGAGCGTGTTAGGAGCTCTCAATTCTTATTATGAAACTAATTTTTCTAACAGAGAATTATTGCGTTTAGGTATAAAGGCAAATTATGAGATTAAGGGGTATGGTAGTGGTTTAGATATTGCTGCTTCAATTTATGGTGGATTAATTAAATATCAAGTTGATTTAAAACCCGAGTATCTACCTTTTGAAAAATTAGAGTTAATTGTTGGGAATACTGGAAAAAAAGCACCAAGTGGTCCTATAGTAAAATCTGTGAAAGAGATGGAAGCAACTAGTCCAAAGGAAATAGAAGAAATTTTCAATGAAATAGAACAAATAACAAACGATGCAGAACATGCTATTAAACAAAAAGATCTACAAAAAATAGGTCAATTGATGAATGATAATCAAGAATTGCTTAGAAAACTCAATGTTAGTTCTGATGTGATAGAAGAAATGATTCAGTCAGCACTAAATGCTGGTGCTATTGGGGGGAAAATATCTGGAGCCGGAATTGGTGATAATATATTAGTTTTAGCTCCAAGTGAAAAGAGAGAACAAGTAATTAATGCTCTTAATAAGACAAAGGGAAAAGCATTACACTATATTCAAATTGAAAAAAATGGTTTAATGGTTTCGAGTGAAAAATAAGAAAATATGAAAAAAAAGGAATTAATGTTAAATTCCTCTAGTTTAGTCAATCCATTGTTCTTCTGGTCGTCGCTCTGGAATACCTTGAGGTATTTTACCAGTAGCATGAAATTCCGGTGTAGTATAAAGTCCACAATAACAATGACCAAATTCTTCTTGATCAGGTACACAGTAAACACACGGACACAAAACATCAGAATCAACTTCTTTGTTACCTTCAATTAATCTGCAGGGGCAACCAAAATACCCATGAGTATTGAAGTTAGATGTTAATCCTTCGATAAGAATCTCAAGAAATTCTTTATCTGGATGTAAATGCCATCCCTGTTTTTCAGCAACCATTTCTATGAATTTACGAACTTCTTCTTTGGTTTTTTCCTTTTTAGGTGGGGGCATCATTTATTCACTCGTTTACAATTTTTCTTATGCTTCTAGAAAGGCATCTTTCCATTTGGCTTCTATAAAACCAACCAAAATTTTATCTCCACCATCAACTACGACAAATGGAAATCCTAATCTTTCTTCGAATTTATCTTTTAAATCACGTTTGATTTTCATTCTTTCGTCCGGTTTAAGTTGATCTACATAGATGTATCTAAAAGTTATTTTGTTGTTCCTTAAGAAATCTAATCCTCTTTTACAGAAACCACACGTAGACAAAGCATATACTTGTATGTCGCAAGGATTCTTTTCTCCTTCTTCTTTAACGAAATCTAAATTTTCATGCAATGATTTTAACCTCGAATTGCTGTTAAAAGAAGATTCTTCATTAATATAATAAAAGCTTCTGAGAAAGAAAATTAAGTTATAGCTACTGTAAACAAAATAAAATTAACACAAATTTACTTTTCTTGGTCAACAGGAGCTTCTTCAGCCTTTTTCTTCTTCTTTCTTCTTTGGGTAAGGGCTAGAATTAATCCAAATGTCAAAATAAAAACCATGAAGCTACCAAAAATAATCAAATACAACCAGGGTTCACTTGGTGCCAAATCAACCATTTCAACTTATCTCCTATAACTACATTTTTTTAATATGTTTATTAGCTTCATTGTTTTTTAATCCATCGAAGAAAAACATCTGTTTTTCTATAATCAACCTTTCTTTATTAATCGATAAATTTTAAATGGATTCACTTTTTTGTTATGTTATAACAATATGTGAGTGTTAACAATGCCTGATAAAGAATTAATAGATTTTATAGAAGAGCAAATAGTTCTGGAGAAAAAAATCGTAGAAATTTCTAAGAAAAGTGTCGATGATATAAAGAATGTCTTAGTAAGAGAACTCATTAGAGGTATCACTATGGATTCTAAAAAACACGCACTACTTCTCACAGCACTAAAAGGAATGCTTGATGGACCAACTCCTTTAATTGAAGAAGAGAATTTTGATGTAATAAAAGAAACCATAGAAAAACACATTGAACTTGAAGCAAAAGCAATTGATACTTACAAAAGCTTACTCAAAGCTTACAGTGATAATGAAAGAGTCAAAATGATTATCAGTGAAATTTACAAAGATGAAATCCGTCATCATGCATTCTTACAAGTATTATTGAAAGTAATAGTTGAAAAAGAAACTTTGACTGAAGATTTGCTTGAAGATTGGTTATTCAAATATGCACCTTTCCATGGTTCTCCCGGTGGATAACCAAAGGGAAGAAAAGAAAATATTTGAGATCTAAAGGAATTTTTTCGCGAATTTCTTCAGGTCTCGATCTCTTTTGAAAAGAGGTTCACTACTTTTTTGATACAAATCATGTTTTTCAAGAAAAGTTGGTTTATCCTTTACATAAAAGATGCCAAGAGGGAATTTTTCTACTTCTGAAGCTCTTTTCAGTGCTTCAAATCGATCTGTGGAATCGTGGTTATCTTCTAAATGGTAAACCCTTTCTTTGAACCATTGATAGGTGTTTAATTTATTGAAGGAAACACATGGTTGTAAGATATCTAGTAAAGCGTATCCTTTGTGTTGAATTGCTTGTCTCATCATTTCTTTCATATGCTTAGTATCGCCTGCATAAGTTCTTGCGACAAATGAAGCGTCAAGACCAATAGCTATTGTTAAGGGATTAAATGGATCAAGGATAACTCCTTCAACTTGTACTCCTGTTTTCATCCCTACTCGAGATGTTGGAGAGGCTTGTCCTTTGGTAAGACCATAAATCATGTTATTGTGAACGATATTTGTTATGTCTGGATTTCTTCTCACAGTATGTATGAAGTGATTTCCACCTTCTCCGTATGAGCATCCATCCCCACTCTCAGCAATAACCACTAGATTTGGATTCGCTGCTTTAATTGCCCAAGCTGGGGGTAGTGATCTTCCATGTAAACCATTAAAGTAATTGCATTTCAAATATTGTGGTATTTTAGCTGCTTGTCCTATACCTGAAATCATAACAAGGTCTTTTGGTTGTATATCTAATTCACCTAGTGTTTCTTGAAGTGTTGTTAGAATTGGATAATCACCACATCCCGGACACCAAGAAATATCAATGTCGCCCATATCGAATATGTTTGTTTTCTTGCTCATTTTTTACCCTCCACAATTTGTTTGATTTTTTCCGTCAGTTCTTCGACCGAAAAGGGCATTCCAGTAAATTTCAGTATTTTGTTTTCAATCTCCAAACCAGTATAGAGTTTGATTAGTTTTCCGAATTGTGAAGTCACATTATTTTCAACAATAATGAGTTTCTTTGCTTTCTCAAGATATTCTTTTGTTTTCTCATGCAATGGATATACTTGCTTGAAATGAAGAAATGAAATATTCTTGTCTCCAATTGAAGTTAGTGCTTCTGTAATAGCATTACAGGTAGACCCCCAACCAATAACTAGTGTTTCATAATCTTTACTACCTATTAAGTCGGGAGGAATTACGTTCTTCTTTACTTCCTCAAGTTTTTTCAGTCTTTTCTCAACCATTTTCACTCGAGTATTTTCAAGATCCTCTGTAATGAACCCATCTTCATCATGTTCATCACTATCAGCTCTAACTAATCCATCTCCGAAACCGGGAATCCCTCGAGGAGATATGCCATTTTTCGTTAGTTTATATCTTTGATAGTCTGTTTCTGTTTTTACTATGTATTTGTCTATAGAGACATTGGACAAATCCAAAGAAGGTATATTATAATACAAATCTACGAAAAACTGATCTGTTAAAATAATCACAGGAACTTGGAATTTTTCAGCTAAATTGAAAGCTTCTTGTGTAATATAAAAAGCGTCTTTAAGTTTCCCTGGAGCTAAGATTATTCTTGGAAAATCTCCATGTCCACTATATAATGCTAATTCTAAATCTCCTTGTTCCGTTCGAGTTGGCAAACCAGTAGCTGGTCCTGGTCGTTGGGCAATATGAATAACGATAGGTGTCTCAATCATTCCACTCAAACTTATTCCTTCACCCATTAATGCAAATCCGCCACCGGATGTAGTAACCATTGCTCTTGCACCAGCATATGCTGCTCCTAATCCCGCATTTATTGCAGCGATTTCATCCTCTGCTTGTTCAACTAAAATATCAAAATCAGCTGAATGCTTAGCAAGAAAATTTAACACTCCAGTTGAGGGACTCATAGGATATGAGCAAATAAAATTACATCCTCCAGCAATAGCTCCCATCCCAACAATATCAGCACCATTAACCATTATTTCTTTTTCAATTTTCTTTTTTGGTTTAATCTTAATCTCTATTCCCTTTGATTTAGCTATTTCATTTGCAATTTCATTACCCTTTCGAAATGCTTCAATGTTCTTATTAACAATCTCCTCACCTTTTCGTGTGAATCTATCTCTTAGATATTTTTTACCTAATTCATCATCTATATTGAATAGCTCAGTAATAACTCCCGCAGCAATTGTGTTTGAATAAATGCGATGACCTATTTCTTCTGCTATTTTTGTCCAAGAAATTTCGATAATATTGTATTCATTAACATCAAGTTCATGCAAAATGTTTTCAGGTTCACCAATGATGAGTGTTTCCTTTGTTATTCTTTTTCTTTGTCTGGATATTGCAGTCTTATTAAATGGTATGAAAATATCAATTCGTTCTACATATGCTTTTACTTTGTCAGATGAAATCCGAATTTCAGTTGAATTTGTTCCTCCACGAACTCGAGACATATATTCTTTTAGTGCAGCTACATAATAACCTGCTTCATGCAGAATATGTGTTAAGAACTGTTCAACTGTTTGTATTCCCTGACCTGCAGCACCACAAAGAACTATAGAGATATCACTTTTGTCTGAAATTGCTAGTTTGGACATAATAATACAATCAAATTAGTTTTAATTAATATTCTCACTTATAATGTGTTTAACGAAATTTATTGATTCGTTTATAGAGCACATTACTGAAGAGACGACCTAAGATGAGATTACTCTCTCATTTCTATTAGGTAGAACAACAAAAACTAAACCGAATAAAGTTATTAGTACAAAAAGAATCGTTGAAAAAATGAATCCAGCACCTATTTTTGTATCGACATTCAGGGATTTTAGATAATTAATAAATGGTAAATACAGCATCACACCGAGAAAACCGATTATTCCAATTAATGCAATAAAGATTCCCAGAATGCGTTTAATATTTCCATGATATCTTTCTTCATAACCTAAAAAGAAACCTAAAGTAGGAACAAGGATAACAGAAAGAACTAATCCAATAATAATTAGAATTGGTGAAATCATCTGGAAATTGTCTAGAGTATCAGAACCACCTGTACTAACGATTTCAGTATTATTATAAAAATTCCAATGACCAAAGAAAGATGCTTCATACTCGTAAGTGTTCACACCAACAGTCCAATTTCTTGTTGTAAACGGTGTGTAAACCATTATTATACTACATGAGAGCATTATTGCTAAAATTACTATTCGAATAATAATTTTAACAATGGAATTTTTATTTGACATTGAAACCTCACTCATTTACTTCATACTCACGTATAATTAATTGTTTTATTAAGTGTTATCAATTTTATCTTAATGATATAATCTATTTTTCTTTCTTATTCTCATCAGACATGAAATCTTCAAGTGTTACTGTGGGCTTCTCGTTCGCTAATGAAGGAAATATTTCTTGCCATGGAACAGCAACAGCTTCCAGATCATTAACTTGTAGAACATTCATTACTTTTTCACTGAAACTTTTTGCAACTAATATTCCTCTTACTTTTATCTTCTCAATCTGCTCAAAGTACTCAACATATCTTTTCAATTGATGTGCATCAGCTGGTGTAGCTGCACGTTTCTTTACTTCAACAATTATGATATTACCATCATGGTCAACTCCTCTTAGATCAAGAAAACCAAATGGAGTATCATATTCTCGAGTCGTTGGCTGAAAATCTTTATCGATTATCTCTGGATGATCATATAAATAATCAGAGAGATCTTTCTCTGAACCATAGATACTTAGGGAAGCTGAATCGTAAGCATCATATAGAGTTGCCTGATAAATTTTAGCGAATATAATCTCTAAGGTTTCCTGTGTTTTCGTTCTGTAAGACTTTACAGTAAGTTTATTGTTTTCGAAGAGATAATTTATTTTTCCGGCACCAGAAATCTGCCAATTCATAGGTTTCAGACCCTTTGGACCATGAAGAATAAGAGTTTCATCTTTTTTAATAAATAACAATCTGTCACCTTCAGGGAGATATGATTTAATCCTACCATCAAATGTCGCAATACATGATCCAAAAATAACAATCATTTTATTGGTAGATTTGTCATTCAGTTGTTTAACTAGTTTGTCGAATTTTCCCGGAAGTGTTTGAGTTTTATTCATAGATACATTTTCCTATGAAGGTTTTACTATCTTATTTTAAAGCTGTTTCCTTTAATTTATATAAGTAATCTGTATTCCTAATTTTTAGAAAAACCTATTAAAGAAAATTCTCTATTCTTATACAAATGAGAATAGATGAAATCTTTAAAATACTACAGATCTTTCTTATTTGGGTGTGATTATATTTGGCGAAGAATTCTTACTTTAGAAAAACCGCTTGTGTTCTTGTTCTAATCACATTTATTTTTACAATCTTCTCAAATGCAAATTTCACAAGTTTATCGCCAAGCAATGGAGAAACAACATTAGATGATAAATCCGAACAAAAAATAGTACCTGAGAGTAATTTAGAAATTGTTGATGCACCAAAACCAATGAATTTTGAAAGCAATGATACAGTATTTGGTGAAGGCGTGCATTTATCACCTAGTGATTTGACAAGAAATAGCTATTCTACTGCACAAGGAATAGACGGACGATTGCATTGTATATGGAAGCAGCAACACACTCAAAATGGGCTTTCATTATTTTATTCCTATTCAAATGATAGCAATAGTAATAATTGGAGCATTTCTGAACTACTATTTCGATTTGAAGAGGATATTACCACACCAAAATTAGTCGTAGATAACAATGATAATTTGCATATAGCTTTGATTATAAAAAAAGACACATACACTCGAGTCTATTATCTTAATTATACAGCTATTAATTCTACGAAAACCTTGGTACCTGTTTTTACATCCAAGAGCTACGTATTTTCTAGTTTAAGAATTGGAATCTCACATAATGATACAGTCAATATTGTTTGTATCTTAAAAAAAGAAATTAGTATGTCATCCACTTGGGAAAGCATGATTCAATTACAAAGAATAAATATAACTACAAACGAATGGTTGCCTGAACCTATGGTTCTGTATAATGAATCAAATCCGAATATACTTGATATAAGTACTGATTACAATTCCTTACACATTTGCTGGACAAATAGTACTGATTTTCTAGATACTCAAACAATTTCCCATATCTTCTTTAATGAAAGCACTAAAATTTGGAGCACATATGAATCACTTACACTGAGCTCTGATTACATCAAAGTACTTTCTATTAATATCGCTAGTGATAAAGGATTACATGTTCTCTGGGCAGAAGGAACATCTTATAGTGGGTTATATTTTCTTAAATGGTTTACAAATAGTACAATTTTCTCTCCATCAAATCGCATTAATAATGTCAATGGAAACAATCAAAATGCTAATGTTATTGAAGATGAAGGCTCTAGTGATTTACATTTTGTTTTCGAAGATGCTATAGGATTTCTAACATACATCTTTTATCGGAAAATGTTTAGTAATTGTTCAATGCTACCTATTGTTCAGTTATCAACCTCAGATTACTCTTTTGATCCTGTTTTTATGAAAGCAACATCTTCTGCTAATATTCTTGGTTATTTATTATACGTAGATGAGGGGGCTCTCGTTTATCAGTATCTAAATACCAGCGAAATCTGGTTTACTTCTGGTATTGTTTATTTTGGTACTCAACAAACGTTATTAGAATCAGCTGTCGTAGACTCCGAAGGTGTAATTCATGTAGTGTGTTTACATATGGTCGCAGGAAGAAGAGAGCTTTTATACTTAAGAAAACTGGTGAATGATACTCGCTGGATAGGTTTTGAAAGTTTATTTGTTATACCAGCTGATACTAATCCACAATTAGTAATAGATTCAAATGATACTCTCTATGTTTTTGGAGTTGTTCGGGATGTGGGAACTGGATTTGATGCTGTGCATTATAGCTATAAACTCAAAGAACAAAGCAATTGGTCTTTACCACAGCTTTGTTATACTCCAATTGGTCATGTCCCAAATAGAGCTTATTACCATCCTCATATGTATGAAAGACCTTATTTTGATAAACCAACAGTCATTATTGATGAGAATAATACACTTCATCTCTTCTGGAGAGAATTTTTTGACGATCAAATGCTTTTGAACTATGCATATAAGTTATCAAATTCAACTTTTTTCTCATCAAAACAAATACTTCCATCATATCAAACTGATTCTCAAATTTATCATATTTCAGCTTTATTTGATCAAAACAACACAATGCATCTCGTTCATGGAGAATTTATGAATGAATTGGAAGTTTCCATGATAATATACCGATCATTATTACCCAATAAAACATGGACTGAATTGGAATTGATAGATGCAGCATATGACTGGTTATTCCGACCAAAAATCATACAAGAATCCACAGGGAAATTACAGTTATTCTATACTACAAGTAGAGTATTTTCACATTGGCAAGAAATGTATTATTCAGATTTTGAATTGCATGAAAAAATGCCTGAAGATGATGTTTGGACATTTAAGGAAACCTTCATGCGGGAAACCGTAACTGCAGGATATTTCGATGCCATTTTACTAGAAGATGATACTTTCTATCTTGTATACTTCAGTGGTGATTTCAGCAGCCCATTCTGGTACAGAGAACAAAATGAATTTTTAACTATAAGAAAAAGAACAACCACCGAGGGTTGGGAGAATGAGACTTTACTATTCCATACGGAATTCACAAAAACAACACCTGTAATTATTTATAATCAAGTGGAAGAATTAATTTACATATTTGAAGAAATTGAAATGAGCGTTAATTGGTTTAGTATCCAAAAAGACACAGACGAAGACACATTAGGGGATATTGATGAAACATCATGGGGTACGGATTATCTAATAGCTGACACCGATGAAGATGGACTCTCTGATGGCTATGAAGCTATAATATCTTTGACAAATCCATTGATAAATGACACAGATTGGGATGGATTATCCGATAGTGAAGAGGTTTTAATTTACTTATCTGATCCTCTTTCTGTAGATTCAGATAGAGACGGAGTAGAAGATGGGGATGAAGTACTAATTTATCTTTCAAACCCAAATATGCAAGATTCAGATCTAGATTCACTAGATGATTTTATAGAAATATTCGAAATTGGTTCAAATCCGAATTCAAATGACACGGATTCTGATTTGATGCCGGATAATTGGGAATATATCAATAATTTAGATTTAAATTTTGATGATTCACAAGATGATGAAGATGACGATGGATTAGTAAATCTAGGTGAGTACTACTATGGAACAGATGTATACAATTCAGACACAGATTCGGATTACCTTACAGATGGAGATGAAGTACATAATCATACTACAAATCCTTTGAATGCCGACACAGATTTTGACACTCTGACAGATTGGGAGGAATTAATGAAATTTAATACAAACCCATTTTTAGAGGATAGTGATGGAGACGGATTCAGTGATCGGTCTGAAATTGAAAGTGGTACCGATCCAAATGATCCTAGAGATAATCTTCGTTTACGTAAACTTCGAACCTCGCTAATGTATTCCATTATTCCGGTAGGTTTGTTAATAATTTTCGTTACGGGTTTAGAGACGAATTTCAAATTGAAAGCCAAGAAACAAAAAGAAATGGAAAAAACCGAGCTCTCAAAGGAAGAACAAGCTTTAGAAGAATTAACTAAAAACGATAAAAATTAATTAAACCTCATTTTCAAGCATTTTTGTGATTCCTTTTTCTACTCTAGTTATATTTGCTTTTGTTGGATGAAAGAACACCCAACCAACTGTTATTGTTGCTAACAGTGAAATCATTTTGAATATTTTCTCTTCTAATCGATAATCATCTAAATCTATTTTTTTATCTAAAGAATAATTTTCGAGAAAAATCCTTACTAAATCTGCATCTAACATCCAATCTTTTTCTATATCAAACAAATCAAATATTGGATCAGCAGCATATGACCATTCGAAATCGAGTATTGCGTTTATTTTCCAAGTATCTTGTTTGATGACTATAACATTTTTTGGATGTAAATCACTATGTACTAAAAACGGTTCTGATACAAATTTTGTTTTATCCAGATTACTTTCAATAAAATTTTGTGCTTGAGAAACAAGTTTAATTGGTAGAAGCTTACTTGTTCTAAGTATTCTAGCATATCTTCTCAAATTACCTTTCAACAAACTATTCATTGAATAGAATCTTCTTGGGCAACTATATTCCTCAATATCCCCAAACATATCAAATCTGAGATTATGTAAATTCCTTACAATTTTCGCAAATTCCGTTATAATATGTGATTTTTCTTCAACAGAAATTTTCTCTCGTATTTCTTCCAAAGTATCTCCTTCTACATAGGTCATTACAATAAATCTGAATCCAATATCTTTTGTGTCATTTTCAATATGGATAATTTCGGGAACAGGAACGTTAAGACTTTCTTTGGAAGAACCACTAGTAATTTTATTTATTGAAGAAACTCTTTTCATAAGATTCGCTTCTTTTTCTAAACGATAATTATCCATTTCCGAGACTGGTGGTCTAGTTAGAATTTTTATGATATATTTCTTATCTTCTACTTTGAAGCTGTATAACTCATTAACTGTTTTCTCTGGTAATTTATGTAATTCTAATATTTTTTCTGTTGAGAAAATCTTTTGTAATATAGCTACAACCCTTTCTGGATTTGTATCACTCACTAGATTACACCTTTGATATAATTGGTTTGCATATGATTTAAAATTACTTTTCTTAATTCAATATATGACATTTCAATTCTGTTTGGATACAATATCCTAATTAAATATTAAACACAAATACATTCGAGGATTCCATTTGAAACGCAGCATATTCAATGACATAATTGGTCCATTAACAAGAGGTCCATCCAGTTCTCATACAACAGCATCTAATTTCATTGGATCTGTGGTTAGAGACCTCTGTAACGACAAAATGAAATCTATCCTTATATCTTTCGATGAAGAGGGATCTTATGGAAAAGTATACAAGTACCAAAATTCCGAATATGCATTTTTATCCGGATTATTAGGAATATCAATGGAATCACCGGATTTTTTTAAAACTCCTGAAATTTACACAGAACTAGGCATTTCAGCTACATTCCAAATTACACAGTTACTAAATGCAGATCATCCAAATGTCGTTGAATTAAGTGTAACATCCATAGATGGGAAAAAAACTAATGTTAGGGCTAAGTCCACTGGGGGTGGGACAATTTCTATTGAAAAATTCAATGCATGGGATGTTTCTATTGATGGTCAGAATTATGAGTTGCTAATCGAGTTTCCATCCAAATTAGAGCCTGAAATTCAATCCATACTTGGTCGAGAGCATGATGGCCTAATTGTCAAAATCTTTGAAACACAAAAAACCTCAAATCAGAATGGTGAAATTGATGCGAATTTTATCCAAATCAAATTAAATGACGAAATTCCGACTTCTTGGATAAATATTCTTGAATCCCTGTCCGGTGTATCATTTTGGACTATAAAACCAATTTTCTTCGTTATGAAAGGGGATCAACTATTTCAATCTGCAGAAGAGTGGCTTCAATACTCCACAATGAATGATTTAACTCTAGGTGAAGCAGCATTAGAGTACGAAATGGCTCTCTTAAACCTTTCAAAGGATGAGATCATGGCAGAAATGGAGAAGAGAATCAATATAATGCTACAATCTGTTGAATTTGGTCAAAAAGAACGAGTTAAGGGATTGAAAACAATTGATAGTACAGCATCACAGATTTCATCTGCGAGTGATAAAAACAAATTGTTTAGTAATTCACAAAATACTCTCACTGCAGTTAGAGCAATAGCAAGTATGGAGATTGCTTCTTCTGGAGGGTATATTTGTGCTGCTCCTACGGGAGGTTCTTCAGGAGTCATTCCAGCAGTGCTTTATACCTTACATCATGAGTACCAAATTGATAAAAAACAATTGATATATTGTGCATTTGCTGCAGCAGGGATAGGGTTAATTCATGCAATTCGATCTACATTTGCAGCAGAAGTAGCTGGTTGTCAAGTAGAAATCGGAATCGCTGGAGCTATGGCGGCTGCTAGTGTTTGTGAGGCTGCTGGTGGGTCACCCAAAAATGGAATAGATGCAGCTGCAATCTCATTGCAAAATACTATGGGTTCTGCCTGTGATTTGGTCGCAGGAGTATGTGAAATCCCGTGTCATACAAGAAATGCAATATCTGCATCGAATGCGTTTATTTGCTGTGATTTAATAATGGGTGGTTTTGTGAATCCCATTTCCTTGGATGATTCAATAGATGCGTCAGATGCTTCAGGAAAGATGTTACCTCCAGAGTTGCGATGTACTTCAATGGGAGGGGTTGCAGTTACTCCTTCGGCAAAAAAAATTATTAAAGATAGAGGAAATCTGGGAGACGAATAGATAGATATCCATTTCTGAAATTGGTTGTCTAGTTAGAATTTTGATAACATATTTCTTATTTTCAACATTAAAACTGTATAATTCATTCACTATTTTCTCTGATAATTCTTGTAAGTCTAAGATTTTTTCTGTTGAGAAAATCATTTGCAATGTTGTCATAATGTCTTCCGGATTTATGTCACTCACTAGATACACCTTTGCTATTATTAATTAGAATTCGATTTATATTCCTTATTCAAAAGCTTGTTTTTAGCCAAAAATAAAGTCCTAGGACAATTATTTTTTGGATGAGTTATATGAGAAAACTAAAACTTTTTACATGCTTAATTATAATTGTTGGAATAATGTCATCAAGTTCTGTTACAGCCGAATTTGACAGAACTAGCAATGTTACAATTCAAAATGAACCATATTTGGATGGTATTAAATGCCTTTCAGTGATTGGACCTAATTTTTGTCCATTAACAGAGCTTTTATTCCTTGGAAAGCTAGAATCATATGGTGGAACCTATAACAGAACAGCACCTGTGAATCCTGTAATTGGCAAGATTTGATGCATATCAAGATGTTGACTACCTTTGTGATGAAGTAACTATTTCTGCTTTTGATTTAATATTTTTGCCAGGAGAGTATCATGATATGAACAATAGTCTGTCCTATTATCCTACAGTTATCCCACTGATTATTGATGCTTATAATGAAGGACTAGTCATAGCAGCAATGAATTATGGATCATTAATATTAGCAACAGCAGATATTATAACTGGTAAAAATATAACAGGCCCCCCTGTTATTCAAAGCGTAATAGAAGCAGCTGGAGGAAATTTTATTAATAATGCTTTTGGGATCAAAACGGATTTTCCTTTTGTTACATGTTCTGGATATGATGAACCCTATCTAATCTTTGTTGCAGCAGCAGCATTAGGAATCGACATTCCAATACACGAGGACACAACTCCGACTTATGCAACATCTACAGCAGCAATTCATATACCAAGTCTAATTTTCATAATGAGTGTTTCACTTTTTTCTATTCTCTTTAAGAAAAAGAGAAGATAAATATTGGGAGAAAAAAACTCCCGTTTTTTCTTATAATTAATTGATTAAGAATTACTTAATCTGGAATCATTACATTCAATTTCAAAATTAGTTTTTAATAAAATGAACTTTCATATTTATTTGGAAACAATATCCTAATTAAATATAAAACATAAATAAATCCGAGGAAGAAGTTTGAAACTTGGTATATCTCTAGTAATGAATTTCTCAGATATTAAAACTATTAGTGAATTCATGCAATTTGCCTACAAGAAAGAGTTGTCAACTATAGAACTTGTTGCTGAACCTCCATTTTGTCATATTAGCACATTAACTCAAGAAGCAAGAAAGCGCATTAAACAAGAAGCATTAGATTTGGGATTGGATCTTACATTACATGCTACATTCTCAGATGTCAATATCGCTGCTTATAATAATGATTTTCGCTTTTTTTCGCTAAAAATTATGAAAGAATGCATTGATTTTTCTCAAGAGATAGGTTCAGAAATCGTTACTATACATCCTGGGGAATTTGGTGCTGCTGGTCATACTTTTCCTGAAGAAGTTAGTAGAAACAATGCATCTTCTTTCAAAGAACTTGCTACTTATGCAGAAGATAAAGAAATAATTATTGGTTATGAGAATATGCCTATTTTCACCTGGACACAGTTGGAAGAATGCTATGCTCCAAAACCATTAAGTCTGGTAGTAAACGAAATAAATTCAAAATCACTAGGCATTACTTGGGATATTGGTCATTCAAATACAACAGAATTTTCAGAAAGAGATTTCTTAGACAGCTTTAAATCAAAATTAGTTAACATTCATATCCATGATAATAATGGTCCTGGAGAAGGATGGACTGATACACACCTAGAAATTGGGAAAGGAAACATTCAGTGGAAGTCATTATTGGCTGAAATAAAGAAAACGAATTTTGATGGATCTTTCATATTAGAACTAAATAGTAAACTAAAAATCAGCAATTCATTGGAATACTTAGCTCAATTATAAAAATCAGCAAATCAAGCTATTTTTTATTTTAGGCTATATATTCTTTAAGCCTTTCAAAAATATCTTTTTGATTCTTCTCTTGGAGAAATTCGATAAATACCTTCATTTTTTCGATAGTTTCTTCAGACAGATTATGTTCCATCACACAGCAATCATTATTCGCATCATCTTCATTGACACCAATCAAAACTAGGAATGATTTTAAGATATCATGTCGTTCTTTTACCTCAATAGCGATTTTTCGCCCTTTTTCTGTAAGTGTAATAGTTCCATATTTCTCAAAATCCACATAACCATTTGCTTTCAGTTTTGAGATCATTTCAGTTACACTTGCCTTGCGTATCCCTAAAAGATTAGCAATTTCAGTAACACGAGCATGCCCACCTTCTTCACTAAGAAGCAATATTCTTTCTAGATAATCTTCTATTGTGGCTGTTATTACCATTTCTACCTCTTTCTTAGGATTCATAAGTCTGTCACACAGTCAATTATTTATCAGCTTATACTTATATAATTCACACTCAAAAAGTTATAGGAATTTCATAGGAATATTTATTTCTTATATAATTTCATCTTTAAATGATTTCAACAAAAAAATCCACTAGAGGGTGAAAAAATGGTCAAAGATAAATCAGCTAAAAAAGATGTACTGAAGAAAAAATTAGGAATTTTAAAACTAGGAAATATTGCTTCATCTGTTCTTCTGGAAATGTTACTTGATGAACGAGCTGATCGATTAGATATTGAAGTTAGAACCATTTCCTCTGGAGCGAAATTGCAGAAAGAATCAATTAATGATGCCTATAAAATATTTTCAAAACTTACCTTTGATTTAGTTGTTATAGCTTCTCCTAATGCATCCTTATCTGCTCCTCTTGAAATAATTAACAAATTGAATGAAAATAAAATACCTCTCATAGTGTTAACTGATATTTTAAAGAAAGAAACAAGAGAGGAGTTCAAAGAAAAGGGCATTGGTTATCTTGTTGTGAAACCAGATGCAATGATTGGTGCACGTCGGGAATTTTTAGATCCGACTGAAATGGCTATTTTTAATGCTGATTTAATCAAGGTGTTATCAATTGGTGGAGCACTTGCTGCAATTCAACAAGAAATCGACAAAGCACTAAATCTTATTGTTTCTAAAAAAGAAATCAATCTACCTCAGATTGTTCTAACACCAACAAAAATTTTGAAATATGCGGGTTTTGCTAACCCATATGCTGAAGCAAAAGCAAGAGGAGCTCTAGAAATTGCAGAAAAAGCTGCTAAAGTGAACACAGAAGGTTGTTTCAAAATAAATGAACGATCAGAATACATTGCTCAAGTGGCTGCAGGTCATGAAATGATCCAAATTGCAGCAAAACTTGCAGAAGAAGCACGAGAAATTGAGAAAGCAAATAACAAAGTACGAAGACAACCTCACAGTTATTATGGTGAAGTGCAAGATAAAAGACTCCTAAAGGAAAAACCAGACTCTAATTATGATTAAAGAGATGATTAAAAAATATGACATTATTAATGGATCAATTATTTACTTGTCCAAATTGTGAAGTTATCTTTCAATCCAAAATTGCAGGTAGCTATGATACATTCGGGAAAAAATATAGTGATTTCTATGTTGGAAGTAGTTCTGAACCACAACCAATTCTACATCTGAATAATATTTGTCCTAAGTGTGGATTTGCTGCTTATACAATTGATTTCAAAGTCTTTAGTATTGATTTGGATATTGTTAAGAAAGCAATAAAAGAAACGGAAAAATTCTCTGGAAGAAAAGTCACCGAATTCAATGCGGGTGATGGATTTATTGTAATCTCCAAATACTTAGGAAATGAAATCTCAAAAGAAAGTTTAGTTTTTGTTTTATTACAAGCATCTTATGCGTATAGAGAGCTTGGTGATCCAAAATTAGATGACGCAAGAACACTAACGCTTGAGATAGTTGATGAGGTAATTGATAAACAAAAATTTGCAGAAAATCCTGAGGAATTATATCTTTATCTAGCTGGAGAAATACATAGGCTCTTAGGTAACAATGAAAAATCTCTAGAGTACTTTAAAAAAGCTCTAGAGAAAGCTGATAGAAATTCTAGGATTTCAAAAATCACACAACAACAATTAACTAAACCTAGTGAAATTATCCCAGAAAGTCTCTTCAAATAAAATACCAGTTTTGTTTTTTTCACAATTATTTTTGTCAATAGAAATTCCTATTAAACAAACCTTAAAAACTTTAAAACTAACAAACTTGTTAATATCCCATAAAAATTTCAGCAAAAAAGGAATTTTTTAGGTTGATTTGCAGGTGAGAAAATGAGTTCAACAGAGGAAGCAGCTTTTTTCAAAGTTCTAATTGTAGGTGATGGAGCTGTTGGAAAAACAAGTATTTGTACTCACATAACAACTCAAGAGTTTTTCGCAGATTATCACTTAACTGTGGGG
>JAHLVZ010000048.1 GCA_019058165.1 Candidatus Heimdallarchaeota archaeon | reverse complement strand
GGTGACAAGAACAGCACTTTTCCCTCAGGAGAGATGACTCCTTTCTTCAACAACTCAACAACAACCATGACAGCAACATTGGTTTTCCCCATGCCTGTTGGGAGTAATAAAATGGTAGATCGTTTTTTATCCTCTAAAATTGATTTCAAGATACTTTTCGCAGCATCTGTTTGGTAATCTCGAGGAGTAAAGGACAGCTCTTCAATGCATTCAAGAGTCAAATTAACCACTTTCTATGTTTTTTTCTTAGTATGTGAGTTTTGCCATCATCAACTAAAAAAGATTAACTATTATTCTCTAAGGTTTTAAGAGAAAAATAGCTAATATTACAATTTTTTTGTTGTTGCAAATAAAAAAAAGAGAGATTGGGTTAGAAAAAACCCAGTTAAAAAAAATAAATCAACAGACAAATTTTATCTTATCCATAACAATGTACGGAACTAACCAGCTTTGATTTCCTCGTAGTGAAACTTGCTCTTTACTAATTCCAGTAATAGTGTTCAAATTTGTAAAGATGTTTCCAACAGCAGTGATTTCTCGTAAAGTGTCTTTTATTTCTCCGTTCTTAATCAATTGAGCACCTTTTAGAACAGCAGAGAAATCTCCAGAAATGGGATTTGGAGCAGCACTTATTCTATTAATTAGAATTCCATGATCGATTTCAGAGATTAATTCGGTGTATGATTTTGTTCCTGGGTTTATATTAAGATTAGTAGTCCAAATGTTAGGGATATTTCTATAACTACCAGCAGCATGACCTGTGCTTTCCAAATTTTCTTTATTTGCTGTAAATGTATCATAGAGAACACCAGTAAAAACGCCTTTGTCAACAACATTGTATTTTTTGTGAGGAATTCCTTCACGATCAAAAGAAGAACTTGCAGTTTGACCTTTCAAAGTTCCATCATCAACAATAGAAAGATCAGGAACAGCGATCTTATCTCCTAGTTTATCTTGCAAAAAGCTGGATCCGCCTTGAATTTGGGTAGCAGTAGATGCTAAAACTAACAACCAGAATAAATCTGTAACTGCTTCTGGTGTAAGCACAGCAGGACCTTCAAAAGACTCAGTTTTTTGGGCATTTAGATTTCGCAGAACTTTTTTAGCAAAATCAGTGGCAGTGTGTTCGACATCGATATCACTTACTTTAACAACTGAATCAAAACAGTAATCGAACGAACCTATATCCTTTCCATCAACAGCCATACCAAAAAGCAGCCAGTTGAAAATGGATTTGGTCTCTGAAATATTAACACCATTAGAATTAGCTAGGGCACTATCTCTAACTAAAGAAGAGAAGGTTCCAGAATCAACTGTAACTTGAGGGTCATGACCAATAGCTGTTTCTAACAATTTTTTACTGTAAGAAATGGTATCATCCATAGAGAAAGATTCAATGGCGTTATCATACATATCAGGAATCTTTGTTATCTTTTGTTTTGTAGAAAGGAAATAATTGTCCTCTGGAGGAGTGACTTTTGCAATTGCAAGGGCTTCCTTTAAGGAATCTTCAATCTTGATCTTATCAAGAGAGTTTGAACTGGCAAAACCAAGGGCATTTAGATTTCGCAGAACTTTTTTAGCAAAATCAGTGGCAGTGTGTTCGACATCGATATCACTTACTTTAACAACTGAATCAAAACAGTAATCGAACGAACCTATATCCTTTCCATCAACAGCCATACCAAAAAGCAGCCAGTTGAAAATGGATTTGGTCTCTGAAATATTAACACCATTAGAATTAGCTAGGGCACTATCTCTAACTAAAGAAGAGAAGGTTCCAGAATCAACTGTAACTTGAGGGTCATGACCAATAGCTGTTTCTAACAATTTTTTACTGTAAGAAATGGTATCATCCATAGAGAAAGATTCAATGGCGTTATCATACATATCAGGAATCTTTGTTATCTTTTGTTTTGTAGAAAGGAAATAATTGTCCTCTGGAGGAGTGACTTTTGCAATTGCAAGGGCTTCCTTTAAGGAATCTTCAATCTTGATCTTATCAAGAGAGTTTGAACTGGCAAAACCAAGAGCCTTATTCTTTAAAACACGAATGCCTATACCATCAACAATACTAGCAAGAGCGGATTTCATGTTATTGTGCTCGAAATTTACAGTTTTATTACGATACTTTTGAGCAAAAAACTCAACTTCATCTGCGCCCATTTTAAGAGCTTTCTCAACAAAAGGTTCGATTATGGCTAAAATATCAGTCATTTCATTTACCTCCAACTTCGCCGGAAACTAAAGCATTCGCTTTAGTAGGTCCTCCACCACCATCGACTTTAGCAGCTTGCCACTTGCCGCAATGTCCGCTGGCCATATCTAGTTTCCACTCTTTTCCTATTCCGGTTACTGATTGTAAAACTTCAAATGCATCCCCAGATATGGTTACATTTTTCACAAGGCCACCAATTTCTCCATTTTTGATTTCATATGCTTCTGTTATTGAGAACATAAATTCAGCTGTACTATCTGCTTGACCACCACCTGGTTGGGCAAGTAAATAACCAAATTTCATATCTTCAAGAAGTTCTTCCTTTGTGAACTTTCCTGGTTCAAGGTAGGTGTTTCTCATTCTAATCAATGGTTCATTATCATATTCCCATGCTCTTTCGTTTCCCGTTGGTTTTACTCCGAAGTGGTGTGCTGTGTACCGGCTATGTAGAAATGATTTCATGATTCCCTTATCTATGATTACTGTCTTCTGACTTTCCACTCCAGCATCATCAACTGCTAACCAACCACCAGCGGATTTTTGTTCTCCGGTATCAACCATTGTCACTAGTTCGCTTGCTACTTTTTTACCTATTTTTCCTTTCGCAGCACTTCCCGCAAGCACGAAGTCACTTTCCACGGTATGACCTATGGCTTCGTGACTAATTATCCCTACAACTGAGGGTTCCATTATGACAGTATGTTTCCCACCTTTCGCTAAAGGTGCTTCAAGTAAACCGATTGAGTTTTCTACAGCTTGTTTAACCATATCCTCCGGTGTGAATTTCTTGAATAATTCCCATCCACCAGTATGACCATTGACTGCAGTGAACGGCATGATTTTACCAGCATCAGAAGCAGTTGCTGTTACATAGAAATCCGGTCTACTATCAAATAATTCAACTTCTGTCCCATCGGAATTCATTATAATTCGATGGTTACTTGGTTCTCGTAAGTAAACCATTGATCCTTTTATTTTCTCATCTGCTTCTCGAACCAATTTATCAGTGTTCATAACTAAATTGACTCTTTCTTCAGTACTATGATTTGCTAATGGATCTTTGCCGATAGATTGGAATGTTCCAATAACAGGTTTTATTGGTGCGAGTTCTATTTTCTCTTTCATACTCGGAGCTAGATTCTTGGCGGCTGCAACAGCGTTTTTCAGTGTTTCTTTGACTGCTTTGTTGTTTAATTCGCTGGTGCTTGCGTACCCCCAAGCTCCTTTCGCTAGAACTCTTATACCTATTCCTGCAAAATCATCGACAATCGATCTTTGAAGTCGGCCCTTGTCGGCACGAACTTCGATTCTTTTTCTCTGATGGTATCGTGCTTCCACGTGCACTCCATCAGGTCTATTATCGATAGCAATTTTCAGTAAATCTCTCATAAAGAATTCATCCTAAAACTTCTATGTGCATTTGTCTTTTAAGATTAACTCACAATATGATTTGCTAATAATGGTTAATCCACTGAAAGTGTTTTAATGAAGTAAATATTATTACTAATTAGATTAACAAAATAATCAACCCTTAAATGAAAATATGTGGGGAGCTTTTCATGGACATCAATGAATCCCAAGTAGAGAAAATCTGTAAAAAGTGTAATTATGATTTCATTAGCTTTCAACTACTTGGAGTAGGGGCATTTAATGTAAATTATTTGTTGGAAACTAAGAAGGGAAAATTTGTTTTAAGAATTGAAACAAATGCTCAATTTAAGCAGAAGAAGTATGAATATGAAATATTAAAAAGTTTAAATGGAAAATTTGGTCCTAAAGTCTACTTTTTCGATGATTCAAAGAAAATCATTCCGACAGATTATCTCATTGAAGAGTTTATTGATTTTGGAGAACACCCTCCAGCAAAAGCTTCGGATGAATTTCTTGAAACTATGGGTAAATGGTATAGAAGGTTACATCGAATAAAGTCAAAAATTGATGAAAGCTGTTATGATATAGAACATTCATCTAATTATAACTACAAAAAATATTGTGAAAACAAGCAAGTACTAGAAAAAGAATGCCAAGAAATAATTGAAAAATTATTTGAAAAATTCTTAAAAATCATTAAATTAAATAGAAGCATTTTTTCCAAAAGAAAGTATCACTCATTATTACAAGGAGATCCAACGAGGTCCAACATATTTTTTAGTGAAAATTCAGTAAAACTGATTGATTGGGAATTTGCTCATTATCAATTGAGGGAAAGAGAGTTAGCTTTTTTTGTTTGGAGTTATGAGTTGGATGAGATGAGGAAATTAACATTTTTTAAACATGCAGGGTATCCTACAACTGATTTTGCTAGGAAACAATTCGAAACAGTATTCCTTCTCATATGTATTGATATGCTTGCTTGGAGGGTTGAAAGGTTAAGAATGATAAAAGATGGTAAAGTAGACCGAATGCTAACAAATTCATCTTTTGAGGAAGTTATGGATGGATTAAGATATGATATTCAAATAACTGAAATCGCTCTAAAGAATCCATTTCTATGAAAAAAGAAAGATTTTTCCAATAGAATACTAACCTAATTATACTAATGAAATCTTACCTACTTTGGTATTTTGTGTGTGATTTCAAATGGTTAAATTCAGTATTTATGATGAATCTAAGCTTGATGCTCAAATCGAACTAGTTCAAGAAGTCATAAAAGATTGGGACTGGGTAATTTGGTACCCAAATAAGGAATCTCTAAAAGAAAGTTATTCTCAAGAAGGTTTTAGCCCGGAAACCCGTCATTACGCTTATGTTGATGAAAAACTCGTGGGATTTTTGAGTAGCACTATTGAAAGAAAAATTGATGATGTTTTATTCGGATCCATACATATACCGTTCATAAGAAAGGGTTACGAGCACGTAGAAGAAGAATTAGTGAAGAAAGCAATAAGCACATTGCAAATAAAAGGAGCAGAAGCTATACGCTCATTTGCCATGCCTGGTTGGGGAAACACCATTCAAATTCTTGAAAAACATGGATTTAAAGAGAAAAAACTCCTAAGTTATGCAACCATGTTCCCAGTAAATTTACTGATGAACGAGGATTACAAAAAACCAGAGCATGTGATAGAAATAGAACTACCAAAGGACGATTACAAACTCGTCGAGCTCATTATGAAAGAAAGCAAACAACCAAGAGAAGTAATTGAGAGGTATATTGATAAACTAATTGCGGATGATGCTTTAGTTGCTAGCACAATAGTGTATAATTATGGTGATGCGTCTTCTGGCTATCTCGCAAAGGGTTTGCAATATCTGGAAATGCCCGGAAGGATTTTTCTGAGTTTCGTTACAGTTGTTAAGAAAGAAAATATGCGTTTCTTCAAAGATGTCATCAAAGATGGGTTCGAATTTCTTGCTCAGAAAGCCAAAGAAGCTGGATACGATACTCTTTGGTATGAAGCAAGAGATGTTGAAAACGTAGAACTATATAGAGAATTAGGATTAAATATGGAACCCACTTTTAGATTTACTTTAAGAATTTAGGTGAGCTTAATCCATTCTTTTTACCAGATTATTTTTTCACTTTTGGTTTAAATAATTCAATAATCTATCCCAATGCAATGCAATTCGCATTATTTTATTGCCATGCTCGAATGTATGTTGAATGGTCTTGGAAACACTAAATTCAGCTGTTGCTTCGCCCCAATACGTATTTGTTGTTTTTTCTGTCCAAGTTTTATTTTGCATTTTGTTTATTAATTCGATTTGTTTTTCTCTTACAGAATGAAATCGGTTCAACATGGATTTCAAATCTACACCCTTTAGCAATTCCTTTTTCCACATTTCCTCTTCATTTTTCATTTCATTCTTAGGAGGTAATGCATCACCTAACCAATGTTTTAAACCAGGAACCGCCCAATTTTCCTCATAATGAACAAGATGAAATAATAATCTGTAAGCAGACCAAAGTCCAAAATATTTTTTCAAAGTTTCATCTGCTTTTGGATGAACACTATGAGGGGCTATTTCTAAAAGACGATCCACATGTACCAGATTAATAGCCCATTCAATAGATTGTGCAGTTTCCGCCAATTGTTTTGCAAGAAAGTCTTTTGAGTTCATGAATCCACTAAAGGTATTTGTATTAAAATAAATTGCTTAAAATCTAGAATTTAATAGGAAAATTGGTGCCGAGGACGGGATTTTTTCCGAGATAAGCCACAGCTTATTTCGTTTGAACCCGCGCGTGCGGAAGCACAATGGATGTTTGCAATCCATATAAGTCAAGACGGATTTTAGCAATCCATCTCCCTACCAGGCTAGGACACCTCGGCGTATTTTCTAGTCTTGGGTTTTTCTCAACAATTTAAAAAACATTACGGTTGAGTTGTGATTTGTGTTTTTTTCTCTGTTTTTTAGAATAGTTTTATTTTCTTCTTTGTTGTTTATTTCTTTATGACTGATGCTAAGTTTCTCGATATTCCTAAGGAATATAGAAAGGAGTTAATTCCTGTTCGTCAAGAACAAGTTCTTCTTTCTCCTCATGTTCTCCTTGATGGGGACCTCTCTCTTGAAGACATTACTCTTGTTGCTGGTTTAGATGTTGCTTACTCTAAGGATGACAAATTAGCTTGTGCTAGTCTTGTTGTCGTCGATTTTCGAACTTTAGAACCTGTTGAAGAGCATTTTGAATATTTTCAACCAGCTATCCCTTATATCCCAAGTTTTCTATATTATCGTGAATCCCCTGGTTATCTTTCAGTGATTAAGCGTCTCGAGGAAAAACCCGATTTATTTCTTTTTGATGGTAATGGTATTATCCACCCCTATGGGATTGGTTTAGCAAGTCAAATGGGTTTGGAACTAAAACAACCTACTGTTGGAATCGCTAAGAAACTCTTAATGGGAGAATATCTTGATCCTTTAAGAAAAGGCGGGTACTCACAGATAGTTTTTGAAGAGAAGGTAATTGGAGCTGCTTTTCAATCAGCTGACCCACCAGCAAAACCAATTTTCTTATCTCAAGGTCATTTAATCGATTTCAATACTACAGTTTATGTTATTCGTGAATTTTTCCAGAATCAAATATTTAGTGCTAAATTACCTGTGCCGTTATTGCTTGCTGACAAATTAGCAAGGGAGAAATTAGGTGAAAGAGAGTAGTCAAAAGGTTGATTGTTTAAGAAAGAAATTTCTTTGGTTTATTACTTAATATTTCTTATTTATTGAAGAAGAATGTTTTAATCAAAAATTAGAAAATCATATTATTAACTAGTCCAATAGAATTGGAGATTATGATTTGAATAACCAGCGTAAAGTAAAAAAAATTCTCAAGAGTCGTTCAACACTTGAGGGAGCCGGGGTTCGTTTAGAACGGGTTTTTGGTTTTCATGAGGTTCCATTATTTGATCCATTTTTGCTTCTAGATCATTTTGGCTCTGATAATCCGGATGATTATTTGGCAGGTTTTCCTTGGCATCCGCACAGGGGAATTGAAACGATTACCTACATGCTTGAAGGAGAAGTAGAACACGAAGATAGTCTTGGTAATAAAGGTGTAATTAAAGACGGAGATGTGCAATGGATGACGGCTGGGAGCGGTATTATTCATCAAGAAATGCCTCATCGATCAGAAGGATTAATGCAAGGATTTCAACTGTGGGCCAATCTTCCAGCCAAAAATAAAATGATGCATCCAAGGTATAGAGACATAAAGAAAGAAGAAATTCCTGAATTTGCAGTGAATGACAAAGTACATGTTAAGATTATTTCTGGAAATGTAAATGGAACTAAAGGTCCGGTGCAGGATATCGTAACCGATCCAGAATATGTTGATGTGTCAATACAGACAGATGGTATATTCAAGCATCCAGTAAAGCAAGGGCATACTGTTTTAGCTTATATTTTTGAAGGTGCAGGATTCTTTGATAATAAACAAAAAGAAATAACAAACAAAGGTTCTGTTGTATTGTATGCTGATGGGGATTTTGTTGAAATATATACAAAGGATAAATCAGTGAGATTTCTATTAATATCTGGAAAACCAATTGGCGAACCAGTAGCATGGAACGGTCCAATTGTAATGAACACAGAAAATGAACTTAGAATTGCATTCCAAGAATATAGAAATAAAACATTTATCAAACACAAGTAATTCAATTGAAAAATAAAATAGAATTAGATTCGCTCTTCAGCGAATCATTTTTTCTTCTTACTATCGATTTGTGCTTGAGCAATTTTCTGGAAGCCAATAGCATTTGCTAATACTGGATCTTCAGGAACAATAACCTCTTCTGGTGATTGAACAACATTGTTTTCGGTTAGAATATTTTTCATACGTTCACCAAAAACTTCAGCTCCACCACCTGTTAGAATGACTTTTTCAATCCAAGCATCGGGTGGGAGGGTTCCAAGTAGGGTCGATAATTCATCCACTATGATATCTGCGATTGAATTGACATAATAAGTGAGAGTTTCAGAAATGTCATATTGCTCTCCTGCAATCATTACATTCTTTCTTCCAATCTCTATGGATTTAATCAATTCAAAAGGTCGCAAAATTTTCCCTGTTTGCTGATTCAAGTTACTTGCAATTCTTTCAGCAAGGGTAGTTATTGATTCTTGTACACTTCCACTTGCTGTTCGCATTAGTCTCCCTTCATAAACAGTAAGAATATTTGTTGCACCAGCTCCGATATCTACAACTACTGCATCAACTGCTCTTTGTTCCCCAGATGATTTTAGGATTTCATAATACGATCCATAACAAACTGGCATTACTAAGCATTGGTCTATCTTCAGATTGATTTGTTTTTCTTCCCCTGTTGCATCATTTGCAACATTAATTGTCATAGCTCCTTTCAGACCTTTGCTTAAAGTTACCATTTCATCTTGAGGACTAGCGACTGGCACACCAGTAGCAACTATAAAATTACCATAGTCCTTTTCTACGAAATTCGAAAGAGCGGCTTTTATTGCTATAATTGCATCTTTCAAACTTTTCATTTTACCTTTATCTGCTAATGGTCGTTTTATTTCGCTTTGTAATCTTGCTAATTCTCCTACGAAATATTTCTTCCCATCATCAGTTTGTAGCATAAGATTGTTTAGCCAAGATTTATCAGTTCCTAATCCTTTCCATCCGGGATTTGGATCACCAACTAAACTTGGGATTTTTACAATCTTTTTACCACCAGGTCCTACTAATTTTGTTATGCTCGTACCAAGATCTATTCCGATTGCCTTTGTATCGCTTTTTTTGGACAATATATTACACCCTGCTTTATCTTTAAATTTCTAATTAAGTATTAAAACATCTAATTAAAAGCTTTAATGATGGTGCATTTTTTGAGAAAAATCTATTGCCCCGTTCGAGGTGTTCTTTGTCTTCTTCTAGGTCGCCTTCGTTCTGTTTCCTTCTCCGCAGATAGTGGGTGAATAATGGGTCTTTGTGCTGCTGCTTCCATTCTTTTTGTTGCTCTTTTTTGGATAAATTGAACTGTTAATCCAACGAGTAAGAATAGAACTGCCAAGGGAGCTAAAACCATCATAATCATTTCTGGTTGTCCAGCTTCTATGCTATTGATGATTGAATCCGGCATATTGAGAAATTGTAGAATTGGTACTGGATTCAATGCAAGCCAGGAAAGTAACAATAATGCTACCATTCTAAATAATGTGCCTGTGGTTATAATAAGAATTAATCTTGCCAATGACGGAGTATATGCTGAGGCTGATAATGACACAGCAATCATTGGATCATCTCGTTCAAGTTGCTCATAATAACTCTTGAGCCGATTATTCATTTTGTCCCAATCCTCATCGGGTGAAATTCTAAATAATTTCTTTCCAACTAAGCCTTTTATTCTTGAGAAAGCAGTACTTACCGTCATTCTAGCTCTTGCTGTGTTCTTACTGCCTCGAATACCCATTCTTTCTGATTCTTCATCTGTTTCTGGTTTTTCTTTTCTCATTCTCTCTAAAGGCATCTTAAATTCTTTTATTCTCTTAATATTGCTTGAGATTCTTCTATGTCTATGGATATTAGGACCTATTACATTGTACACGTAACTTGCCTGAAAACTCAATTCTAATGAGAAGTAAATTAGGAAAGCAGTTATCACTAATTTTGAGAAAATCATTTGAGTGATATTTCCACTACTGAAATCTATATCTATAAGCAATTTTCCACTTAAAGATGCTAAACCAAGAACAATATTCATTCCAAAAAAGGAAACTGCCGAAAGTGCAGGATTACATTCTCGTAAGAATCCTAAACCAGCAATTAGTGCAATAAATAAGATAATCATAATAAAGAAAGAATAAAGAGGTTCAAAGAGATTTGGCTGAGCAAAAAAATCTAACGGATTTAATATAATTTGCTCAATATCTACTCCCATGATAGTCTCTCCTCCTCCAAAAACTGCTGAATGAAAACTATCCATTAATGCCACTGCTCCAGAATCATCATACCCGAGCATATAGGCAATTCCATAACCTATAAGAAGAAACAAAATCTCAAAAATAAAGACAAAGAATTTCAAACTATACCAAAATGATCGGAAATCCCAGATGGAAGTATCAATTGAGGATATTACTAACGCTAAAGCAGCTATGAAAATTAGAGCTGCAAATACTCGAGTCATGTTTAGGAGATTTCGCATCTTCCTTACTTTATCTGCTTCAACTCTGGTACCAATTACTTCAGACAAGACCAATGCCTCTCCTTTTTGCTTCTATATATTCATTAATTACAGATACCAGGAAATCATCTGGTCCTACAGAAATAACACCTGCTCTATATCGTTGGATATCTTTACTCAATCTTGATCTAATATCATAATATTCTTCTGCAATTGCTTCTCCTAATGCTTTCTCAGTGGGACCTAATCGAGTATTCTGAATTTCAAAGAAAGGCCCAAATGGTGATATAATTATTACATCAAATCCAGCTGCAGATGCTTTACGAATTCCATCAAGAATATCTTTCTTCTTTCCTTCGAGATCTGTGATAATTAGTAATAATCCTCTACTTCGTGTACGTATTATTAAGTTCTGAACTGCACGTGTAAGATAGGAGGGGCCTCTCGGGGCTACATAGGCAAGGTCTTCAATAATTCTATTAAATTGGGTAGTTCCGTGACCTGGTTTAATAAATGTGTTAACTTTGCTATTGAAAGTCGCAAGTCCAATCATATCTTTTCTTTCTTGTGCCATATGGGATAATAATACCACTGCACGAATGCTAAATTCTAGCTTTGTGTTTCGTATTAATCCTTGATCCATGCTTTGAGAAGTATCTAGTAGAACCATAACACGGATATTTTTCTCAGTTTCAAATTCTCTGATTTGCAATTTGTTTGTTCTACTAAATGCTTTCCAATCAATATATCTAAAAGCATCTTCTGGATGATAATCTCTAATTCCCCAAAATTCCATGCCTGTACCTTTTAGTTTGGTTTTATGCATTCCAAACATTTTTCCAAGCTGTCTTTTTGCTCCTAGGGTTTTCAATTTCTTAATGTCTTCATATGAGGGATAAACTAGCACTTCATCAAAATCTTGCTTTATTGTCTCCTCTTCATAGAATCCTAATCGATCATGAATGATGACTTTTGTAGGTCCAACTTTGAATAATCCTCTTACTGGAGTTCTGAGAATGTAGGAAAATTCTGCTTTTGCATTAGCATTTATTCTTGTGTAGAGATAATTTTCCCCAAGTACCAAATCCATTGTTTCGGGGTATGCATCATATATTTCTAAATGATCAATGGCATTCGGTCCTTTGTTATGAACAGTTAATCTCACGTGAATATATTCTCCTGCAAAGCATTTTCTTTTATCAAGAACTCGATTAACAGTTATTCCTTCGGTATTTGCTTGAATCCGGAAGATTGGATAGCCAAAAGTAGTTCCTATTACCATTAAAATTCCGATTAATAGAAAGTAAGTGACAATAATATCTGAGATTCCATATGCTAATGGTTGTTCCATAAAGAGAATGACTATATCAAAAACAGGTACAATTCCTTCTAGGGCTAAACCTATTGATATCATAAATAGACCTCCGAAAAGGATAAATGATCCTCTTTTTGAAATCATTTCTTACTACAACCCATTTTGCTTGATATAGTTAATTTGCCATTTTTTCTCAGTTCAGTTACCTTTGTGCTCTTACTTCTTTGATTGGTATTTCTCTAATTATGTCCTTAATTATGGATTGAGAAGATATTCCTTCCAAATCAGCTTCAGGTTTGAGAATAAGTCGATGATAAACAGCTTCAATTGCTATTCTCTTAATATCATCAGGAACGACATAATCACGACCACAAATAGCAGCATATGCTTTTGAGGTGTTTAACATAGCAATACTTGCTCTAGGACTACCCCCTAATAATAAGCGCGGATCAGTTCGCGTTCTTATGGTAACATCTCGGATAAATTCTATGATGCCTTGATCGACATAGATGTTTTCCCTAACAATTTTTTGTAGTCTAATAATTGTTTCAGGAGTGGTAATTTCATTTAGTGGGTTATCCTCTGGTCGATGTTTCAGTTGAATGATTTTTTCCTCTTCAACTGGATTTGGTAATCCAACAACAGATTTCAGTAAAAACCTGTCAAGTTGTGCTTCTGGTAAAGGATAAGTTCCTTCTTGTTCAATTGGATTCATTGTAGCAATGACTATGAACGGTGAGGATAAAGGATAGGTATTGCCTTCTATTGATACTTGCCTTTCAGCCATTGCTTCTAATAGAGCACTTTGTGTTTTTGGTGGCGCTCTATTTATTTCATCTGCAAGAAGAATATTTGTAAAAATTGGTCCTCTTCTTAGTTTGAAGGTTCCTGATCGTTGATCAAAAACATTGGTTCCAAGTACATCTGAAGGTAACAAATCTGGTGTGAATTGTACTCGTTTGTACTTGCATCCTAGCGTTGCTGCAAAGAGCTTTGCTATAGTTGTTTTGGCAATCCCTGGAACACCTTCAAGAAGTATGTGTCCATCACATAGTAAGCTAAGAATCAAGTTTTGCACTATATTCTTCATCCCTACAATGTGTTTTGCTAATTCTTCTTGGATGCTTTTTGCTATTCTTTCCACGTCCGACACATTGACAAGTGAATCAGCACGTGCTGCTTTCTTTTCTGGCGGAGGTGGTGGAACGAATTCTGTCATTTTTTTATACCCCGAATTTTTTGTTTTTTATATTACATCTGTTTGATGATCGTAATTTTTTGACTTAAACATGAACTTTTGTTATATGTTCCTCTACATTCTTCAAGTCTAGAACTAGGTCTGTAAATTCCTCTTCAGAAATTCTTCTTGATTTCTGTATGATCAAATCAACGCGATTAAGCATCTCTCCGACATCTTCTAGGTTGAATTGATTTGGAAAATGAGTGTCTAATAACTCTACAATTTTTTCTGAACTTAATTCTTCAGTTACTACATATTTCTTTATCAAACGCCTTTTCAATCTCTTATATATTAAAGAGAGAGCATTAGAAAATTGTTGATAATTCATATACCAGGTCATTTTTGCTGCGAAGAACGACCGAGACCTACTTTGTTTTACTTTGGTCATTAATAATGGAGAAGGTCCTTTTGATTTCGGATATCGTCTTCTCAAAAACATGAATGTTATAAATGGAAATAGAGGAGCTAGTAATGGAAACATAGTAAATGAATTTACATAACGAAGATACATTCTGACGTACTCAAATGGATCAATAATCCCTAGTGCAAATCTCCCTGTTCTAGATGAGGAAAGATGTGATTCATCATAATAAATTCTGCGAGTGCTGTTATAATCCAACCAATTAAAGACATTGCTTGCTAATTGTTCATTGTCATAACCAAGTCCCATTAGCTCATTTATGAAAATACTTGGGTCAGAACAAATTAGGATATTACCAACACCGACACCACCTAAAGGTATAGGTACCATAAGTGAAAAGGAGCCTTTCCATTCATCTTCATCAGGATAATAATCACCATCTTTGGCTTTCTCTACATCCTTTTCCAACCAAGCAAAATTTGATGACATAGCTATACCTGAAGCAATTGGTATATCAGATACGGAGAGACCAGGATACCATTGAGTTTCTCCAGTAGCATTATCTAAACCCAAAAATGATATAGATGATGGAAAACTCGTTACTACTCGATTCACACCATTCATTGGGACAGAACCTAGAAAATCAGGAAAATCTCTTATTATAGGCATTAATGGGCTTATGTGATAAGAATAAGAATCCATTAGAAGAGACCCGTTAATTTTTAATCCAGCAATTGGTAGAGTATCAAACCCAATTGCGGTTGCATTTATTTGACTAATAAAAGGAGCGATTACAGTATTAATTAGTCCAAGAATATCATTCGCTCTCCCAAAATCATCAGCAATTATTACACTACCACCACGCATAATGAAATATGCTAAAGCAGCAGTTTCTGTGGGGTCAAAAAAGATTGTTGGTCCAATGATTGCCAAGACACCTAGTTCATCACCATCAAGTCTTGTTAAAGAATTCAAAGTTGAAACAACTGGATGAAACTCGAATCCTTCTCCCTCAAGATTTTCTCGTAAAGCACTTGTACCATCCCAATATTCATTATAAATCGAGAATTGTCTAGTTCCTTCTAGTCCGATCCTAGTTACAGATAAGATTATTGGCAAACAAAATATTATGAAGATAATCGATAAGATGAATGTATTTCGATTAAATTTTATTGTAGCCATATTCTTACCTCAGTAGTTACTTAGGTTACTTTGGGATCTTGTTTTAGAGCTAACTGCACATTTTCCAAGGCTTGCATAGAATGATTAAATTGATTTTTAGTAATTCTATGATCACTATATCGTGCTTCTTCATATCGCATTACAAGCATTGTGACATCACGAACTGGTATGCGGTTTGTTGATGCAACTAATCGAGCAAGCTCTCGAGGAGATTGATCTCGAGCACTTAAAATCCTAAGACTTTGCATACATACTAGCTCAAAAGCTCTAAAGCTCAACACTATCCCTCGTCGATAATCTTTTGCTTTATCAGCTTCAGCAATCTGCTTCATAATTGAAGACAGATCCATTAATTCAGCATCTGGACCGGGTAGCATTCCTTTCTTTGATTTCCTAAACCGACCAAATGCATACACAACTGAAACAATGATTATGAGTGAAACCATTGCTATTAGTACGCCTATTACAGCCATATCAAGTCCTTCTGGTTCTGTTGATGTGGTAGGTCCTCCGCTAGTAGGTGTTTCTACTGGTACTGGGAGAAATTTAATGTCGAAATTGAAATCGTAGCTCGTATCAGCATCAAAGGTTATAGTAATTGTGTATGAAACATTCTCCGCATACCCCAGTGTTTCATTAACAGCTATACTGAAATAACCACTTTCATTGAGAGTTTCACCTATGGATCCTAATCCACTTATAGATATTGTAATGGTTCTACTTTTTATTGGTCGACCAAATTGATCCACTACAAATCCATTAAAGGTTAAATTCGAATTAATATAGATAGATTCTCCTCCAATTCTCGTAATTTCTGAATCATCTATGACTATTGTTGAGTTTAAAGTAATAGTATACAGAGCTTCTGTAAAGACATCTACTAGAAAACTATAGTTGGATGGAGTATAATATTGAGTACTAGTTGAAAATAAATTAATTGTTCCATTTCTTAAAGTTGGATTAAATGTTGGCGGAACGAGTAAACTAATTAAAAATGCACCTGTGGGAGAGGTATAAGTTTCGTACACTAATCCAGATCCCTCCCATTGAGCTGAAATGTTCATGTTTACAACTGCTGCACTACTAAAAGCATCGTGTATGGTACCTGTTATTTGAAGTGTTTCATTTGGCATAGCAAAGGGATTTTCAACAAGAACAGAAGTACCATTAACCGAAGGAGTAAATATTGTGGAATTTCCTAAAACAGTGATATATTCCGTTTCTGTTATCGCGGTTATCCCTTGACCTGTATCGACATCTACGGTTATCGGATTGTCGCCGACAGGTAAGCTTGTTGCATTAATTATAAAGGAGATAGTAAAATTACCATTATTCTCTGTGGTAACACCTATTGTAGATGACCCCGCAACAAAGACAGTTAAATCAACACCATAACCAAATGGACTACCACCAGTACTATTAGATAAAACACCTGATAATGTAACTGTAGTATTACCTCGCACTACTTCAGGATAAAATCCAATACCTGGTGCAACGGGTTCGTCTATATCAAAAACAAGACCTGCTCCCGTGTATACGAAAATATTTGTTGTAACATTACACCAATCTGCAGCACTAGTTCCAAGTACAGCTTCAGTTATTATATTTCCTACCGTATACGCTAAACCTAGCGTGCTAATATTAAATGATCCTTCCAGAGGATAATCAAATCCGATAGTGGTACCCATTGGAACTGCTAGTATTGTTGCTGCAATATCAGCTATAATTGTAATATTATAGAGTGATCCTAACCAATCAAAAGTAATATTATGACCATTGGCAGGTGAAACGAATTGGGGATCCAGAACTGTAGAATTATCAAATAGTAAACCAGCTACTACTGAAAATGAATCACCTTCGCGAACAATGGTAGTATTTGTTACCATACCCATCTGAACTGTGGCATAACATTCAATGGTATCTGTTGTAAATATACGATTTGCTTCTATAGGTCCAAGAAGTGGGTCTCCCGGAAAAACAGCATAAACTGTGACTAATCCTACTCGTTTTGAATGATCATTATCTACACAAGTTATTGAAAAATTACCATTGCTATCTGTTATCCCTTCACCTATCTTGAAATTATTATCCAGATTGGTTCTATCTGTCTCTAAGTCAATCCAAGTGAAATAGCTCCAGTAAATCCAAATGGGTTCATTTGGCCAACCTAGCAAAGTATCTGGATCAAAAAGATTACCTTTAACTGTAAAAGATCGACCTCGAAGAATAACTGTTGGGGAAACGCTTTCGGGATTGAGACTATCAGATTTCTGGGATGTTTTTTCTTTTAGCCCGTCTGCTAAGATGGTAGCAGTTAGATGTGTTACTACTTCTTGGTTATCGTTCGTAGTCAATTGAGTAGTGAAATCTGTTTCTGTGTGATTTGGTGTTAACGGAATTAGATAAATGAAAGTAATTGAAATCAAAAGTAAAAGTATAGTAATTAGTCTTACTTGAGATGGTTTCACACTTATACCCAGGTCTAACGCCACCAGTATTTTTCTATATCTGAAAAGGGAGGTCATCTTATTTATTAATTGTCAAATCTGCATCTATGAAACGTATGAATTTCTACTAAAAAATGTAGCTCTTTCTAATTTATCATGGAACAGTGATTTTGCAATTTGAAAGTAAACCGTTAGATGGTCGGACTAAGCACCAAAATAAAGAGTAAGGGCTTAGGGGTCGACCATCTAATTAACACGATAACACATGGTTTGGCATTCTAGGACTCATCTAAATTGTGTTACAGTGTTCCGGCTCTTAACGTCTCCTTTTAAGCGAGCACCATTCTCTTCTCTCGGGCATTTAGAAGATTTCTCAAGGGACTTCAGTGGTTCTATAAGTACTTTACCCGCTACTTGAAGTGCTTATCTAAAGTCCATTCTTGGGTGTGCTCTTGAGGACACGAGAAGCGTGAGTAGTTTTATTTCAATCACTTTTCTCTTCTTCACTCAATTAGTTATACTATTTTCTATTAAAGATTTTCCATGGCCAATTCTCCTGTTATGGCTCTCTAGTTTCAGCTATTTTGGTAATTGAGCGGAAAACTGGCTCTTACAGTCTCATGTAAGACAATTACAAATATTTATATACCACTTTTGTGTAACTTAAGTATAGAAAAATGTAATATTTGATTGGAATGAGGAAAAAATGCCAGACAAGAAAAAGAAAATCAAAGAACAAATAAAGAAAGATATTGAGCTAACCCGAATTAGAATGGCTCTAATTGCGGGTGCTATAAACTAAGAAAACATAAGGAGTGTTTGTTAAAAAATGTCAAAAAATAAGGATAAAAGAAAAAAGGGACTCGAAAAAGAGATGGCGAAACTTCGCAAAAAACTTGAGTTACTTGACGGCGCTGATGAAGAATATCTCTATGCTGATGATGAAGAGGTCAGATTTGATCCTTTCACAGGTGAATCATTAAAGGGACCAATGCCCCCGTTACCTCCAGAACCCCCAATACTAGCTAGACCCGCAAAGCCAGTAAGAATAATCAGAAAAGACAGACATGGTAGACCCGTTGTAGTTCGTCAAGCAGAACTCAGCCCAGAACAAAAGAAACGCATAGCCAAAGAAAAAGAGCTCATTAGACAAAAGAAGGAAAAACTTAACGAAGAACTTCACAAAATGAGAGATGATTTTTCTGATAAACAAAAAGAATTTCAAGAACAACAACGCGAATATCATAATGTCCAAAGAGAACTCCGTGCAAAAGAACGTGAAATAAGAGAGAAAGAACGATCTCTCCGCGATCAACGAAAAGCTTACAGTTATACTTGGGACTTAGATATGAATGAAGATATTGAAGGAGTAACTTCAGATTTAGAAGTAAGACTTGGTGAATATACTCGATCAATTCTCGCCTCAGTTGCTGATAGTATTAAATCTTCAATGGGTATCGCAATCAAAGGTGCAGGCAATATTGGACAAGAGATGAAAGTTGTTGGCAAGGAAATGGATAAAATTGGCAAGGAAATCGGCGACAAAATCGCTAAAGAGGTTCATGTCAGTATTGGTCCAAGTATTCCTGAGGATAAACTTGAGGAATTCTATGAAGTTGGAGCAACCATTGTCTCTGCAATTGGTGACCCAAATAGATTACGTATTCTCAAAGAACTTGAAAAGAGCCCAAAATACCAGAAGGAACTTAGTGATATTACTAATCTTCGTGGTGGAACTTTCAAACATCACATGGATCGACTTCTAGAAGATGAAGTCAGATTTGTTACTCAAGAAGTTGTTCGTGGTCGCTATTTGTTAACAACTCGCGGTCGTGAAGCTTTGAAACTTACTGAGATTCAATTCATGAGATATCTCAATGAAAAAAAACAGAAGAAAGGTAAGAAATCACAAGATTCCGACAAGGAATACGATGTTAGCATAAAATAAACTGGAGAGACCTAAAAAATGAAATT
>JAHLVZ010000211.1 GCA_019058165.1 Candidatus Heimdallarchaeota archaeon | reverse complement strand
GCATAGAGCTGAGGAGAAATTACGTAGTCATCCAGCAACAGCTAAGAATTATTTACCTAAAGGAGTTGCCCCTCGAGTAGGTGAGACTTTTTATTCTAAGGATATTGCTAAAACTTTCAAATTAATTGCTAAGGGAGGAGCTGAAGAGTTTTACAAAGGATCCATCGCTAAGAAAATAGTTGAATTCTCAGAAAAGAATAATGGATTCTTTACTCTTGAAGATTTTGCTGCTTTTGAAGCTAAATGGGATGAACCAATTAGTGGCAAATACAAGGATTACGAAGTTTTCCAATGCCCACCTAATGGTCAAGGAATTGCTACCCTGCTTGGATTAAACATTGCTAAAGGTTTTGACATGGAATCTATGATTCATAATTCTTCACAATATCTTCACTTGCTTATAGAAGCCAAAAAACTTGCTTGGGCGGATCTTAGAACTTTCGCTGCTGACCCAGAATTTAACAAATTACCTTTAGAAGAATTACTATCTGATGATTATTCCATTAAACAACAGAATCGAATTGATTTAAACAAAGCAGCTGCTAATGTGTCTCCTGGATTAGATTGGTCACATGGAGATACAATATACCTATCCGTTGTAGACAAGGATAGAAATGTTGTTTCGTTCATAAATAGTCTCTATATGGGATTTGGTTCGGGATTAGTTGTAGATGGAACAGGAATATGCTTGCAAAACAGAGGAAGTCTCTTCTCTTTGGATAAAAAACATCTGAA
Organism: Candidatus Heimdallarchaeota archaeon; assembly: GCA_019058165.1. Lineage (GTDB taxonomy): Archaea > Asgardarchaeota > Heimdallarchaeia > JABLTI01 > JABLTI01 > JABLTI01. Next base: position 3,532 of record JAHLVZ010000211.1, on the reverse strand, counting down.
CTCACTTGAACCTAGAAAAAGACCTTTCCAAACTATAATCCCAGGCATGGCATTTCAAGAGAACTTGCCAGTGTTAAATTTTGGAGTAATGGGTGGAGATATGCAACCACAAGGACAAATCCAAGTATTTCTTAACCTAGTTGATTTTGGAATGAATGTTCAACAAGCGATAGAAGCTCCGAGATTCAGACATTATGATGATAATTTCATAGCTTTAGAACAAGGTATAGATTTGAAAACAAGAGCAGAATTGATGTTCAAAGGACATAAAATACGATCAGATGTCGGAGAATTCTTCGGTGGTGGTCAAGCAATTGCTATCGATTATGAAAATGATGTGTTATTTGGTGGATCAGATCCAAGAAGAGATGGCAACGCAATTGGCTATTAGTAAAAGAACAAAAGAAAAATAGCTATTACTATTTCTCTTTCACAACGGGATTTTCTAAAATCCCTATTTTTTCAATTTCTAGTGTTACTATATCTCCTTCTTTCAAATATTGAGGAGGTTTTTGGTAATGACCCACTCCAGAAGGAGTTCCAGTAAATATTATATCTCCTGGTTCGAATGTAAACGACTTTGATAGGTAAGAAATTGTGTAAGCTACTGAGAAAATCATATGTTTTGTATTTGACTTTTGCCAAGTATTACCATTCACTTTTAGCTCAAGTTCTAATTCTTGTGGATTTTTTATTTCATCTTGTAATACAATCCAAGGGCCCATTGGAGCAAACGTATCCATGGTTTTCGCTCGAGTGAATTGTTTATCTTCATATTGATAGTCTCTTGCTGTCACATCATTACCTATTGTATAACCAAAAACATGATCAAGTGCTTTATCTTCTGGAATATGTTTGCCTTTCTTTCCAATTACCACAACGAATTCAATTTCTACATCGGGTTTTTCTGAGATTTTAGGGATCACAATATTATCTTGATGACCTATTATTGCTGAATTGAATTTTCCCCAAATCATTGGATTCTTGGGTACTGCAGCACCACCTTCTTTAGCATGATCAAGGAAATTTCTTCCTAAACAGATGATTTTTTGTGGATTAGAAATTGGTGCTTGAAATTTTATTTCTTTAAGTGGATAAAATGCAGCTGAACGTATTCCATTGAAAATTTCTGGATCAGTGGTTTCAAGTTCCTTAAGTTGTTCTATCATTTGTTTAAGTTTCTTAATTCCCTTTTCTCCGATTTCAATGAATTCTTTCATATCTCTAATAGTTTCAAATCTTGGCTTGGGTAAACGTTCCCCAGCATTGACAATATCTATAATTTCACTTTCACTCCAGAAAGTTCCAATTCGATTTTGCCCATCTTTTGTTAGGAAAGTAAATATTTTCATTTTGATTACCTATAGTTTTTCTCAACAATCTCCCCTTGAATTATTTGAGTTTTAAAATTCATTGGTAGTACTTTTATTTTGTTTTTTAGTATTAAAATAAGAAGCAATTTCCAGACAAAACACTTTTTTAGCATGAAGTCCACATCGTAGTGTTATACTATTTGTTGCGAGGTAGTAAATTTATGACTAAAATGAAGAATGCTGAAAGATTAAATAAAATTGCTCCATCTGGTATTAGAGAACTTTTCTCACGTGCACAAGGGATTCCCGGAGTAATTTCATTAGGTATTGGACAACCAAATATTCCTACACCTAAAGGTCTTATTGATTCTGTTGTTCGTCTAATTGAAAACGGAGATAATTATTATTCCCCTACCCCAGGCACTAAAATTTTTAGAGAAGGAGTAGCAGAACAAAACAAACGTGATTATAATCTTGATTTTGATCCAAACACCCAAATCCTTGCAACAGCTAGTGGTTGTGAAGCGCTTTATTGTGCGCTAATGGCTTTTGTTGATCCTGGAGATGAAGTATTGATTCCTGATCCTTCCTTTCTCACTTATCCTCGTCAAACAGTTCTTGCTGGTGGAGTTCCTGTTTGGATGAAGCCCACTAAGGAATTAAAAATAGATACTTCTAATCTTCAAGAATATATTTCTGAACGATCTAAAGTAATTATTCTGAATTTCCCCTCAAATCCCACAGGGGAAATTATGACTTCCTCAGAATTAAAACCAATAATTGATTTAGCTGTCGACAATGATCTGATCATTTTAACAGATGAAGTTTACGAGAAATGTATTTTCACCGATGACAAACATATACGAGTTTCAAACTTAGATGGGGCATATGATAGAACAATATTATTGAACAGCTTCTCAAAAACACTTTGCGTACCAGGATGGCGTTTAGGATATGCAGCGGGTCCAAAAGAAATGATAGGCCAAATAACCAAAATGCATAGCTTTGTTGTTGCTAACGCACCATCTGCTCAGCAAAATGCGATTGGAGAATTCATAAATACATCTGAATTTGATGAGTTTACTAAGAAATTAAGAGATACATTGATGGAACGAATGATCAAGATTGTGAAAGGGTTCAATAGCATAAATGGCATTAGTTGTCGGAAGCCAGAAGGAAGTTTCTATGCTTTCCCAAGAGTCACTTTTCATAAAGATTATACAACCTCTAAAGAATTAAGTGAGGAAATCTTTGAGAAACAAAAAATAGTTCTTGTTCCTGGAACAGAATTTGGTCCCTCAGGTGAAGGTCATCTTAGAGCCAGTTTTGGATCTAGTTCTCTTGAGCAAATCGATGAGGTAATGCAACGATTGGAAGAGCTCTAATTTCATCTACTTGACTTAAAAAAGATAAAAGAGGAGAGATAAATTTCTCTCTATTTTTTATGGCCCAACAAAACTGCATGCTGGACAGGTATAATTGATTTCTTTTTTTCTGCAAAAAGAACATCGTACATGAACTACATCGCCACAACTTGGACATCTGAATTTTACTGACCCAACATCGTCTGGTGTTATCTTTCTAAAACAACAGGAACATGATGGCATACTGTAAGCTTTGTCACTCATTCTTCAGTTCTCCGAAAGTTCTATACACGTCTTCCTCTTCTTCCGCCGGCCCTTCTGGTGCCATCGTGTGCTACAGGGGTAACTTCTTCGATTCTACCTATTCTCAAACCAGAACGAGCTAATGCTCTGATTGCGGCTTGCGCTCCGGGTCCAGGAGTTCTTGGTCCATTTCCACCGGGAGCTCGCACTGCTATGTCTATTTTTGTAATTCCACGATCTTTTGCTGCTGTAGCAGCATCATAAGCTGCTCTCATTGCTGCATAAGGTGATGATTCAAATCTGTCACTCTTTACATACATTCCGCCTGATCGTTTGGCTATTGTCTCGCTACCAGTTGCATCAGTTACAGTGATGATTGTGTCATTATATGAAGAGTATATGTGAACAATTCCTGTTCGGTGTAGTCTTCTCTTTTTGGGATCTCTTGTTGCACTCATATTTCTCACCTTATAATTCATCTTTCAATTTTTTAGGAACAACTTTCTCGGCTTTTTCAGCAATTTCTTTGATTTCTTCAGCCTTTTTGTCTACTTTAAGTAAAGGAGCTTCTTCCTCTTTTGGTTTGGGTGGTGGTGGAGCGACCTTCTTTAC
>JAHLVZ010000047.1 GCA_019058165.1 Candidatus Heimdallarchaeota archaeon | reverse complement strand
TAGGATGTCTCGTATATTTCCACAGACCATTCTCGATTATTTTCCCTTTGTTTTCTGGTTTTTCAATAAATCTCTTGAGTTGACGATCACCAATTGCTTCAAAAAAGAAGCCTATTAACCAAACTACTCCACCAAACGCAACTGGAACTATTTGCCAAACAGTAGGGTAATAGATTTTCCATGTACCAACTAACCATGACTGCCAGGAACTTTCATAAAAAATTGAATTAGCAAATATTACGGGTGTAACAGCAATAGAAGCCCATAATGCTTGTAACATGAAAATTAGTACGAAGGATTTAAGATAGAAATTTTCTGTCCATGTTTCTCTTCTTTCCCTGTATCGTATATCCTCTCCTTTTCCAAGATTTCTATGAGCTATTTGTGAAGATAATCTAATTCCCCAAATGGTAATCAAAGATGTCAAAATGATTTGCACGAGATTAAATTGGTGATTGCGTAAACTGGTAACTAGAAATGAAATAAACGCTCCAAGTATGAAATTCAAACTCCAACAAATGTCAATGATACTGTTATTTTTCACGAGCACCGCAACAAAAAACATTATCATCATAAATGTAAAAATCCCAACGTATGAAAAAATCAGTGAATAGACATCAATATCTAGCATTCTACCAACTCGTTCTAAATTATTATTATGATTATATATAATCCTAATGCCTAATTTCATCAAAAAAGATTTTTCCTAAATTTTTTAAAGATACAGTAATTTGTGGGTTTGTAAAATAATTGAAGGATGATTGAATCTTGTCTAAAAAAGTGAAGGAAATCATTGCTATTGCTAGAAAAGAAAATAGAACCTTTCTTTTGGAACCTGAATCCAAGCAATTGATGAAGGAGATTGGTATAACCACAACTGATTTTCAAGTTGCCAAAAATAGTAAGGAAGCACTAAAAGCTGCTAGTGAAATTGGGTTCCCAATCGTAATGAAAATTCTCTCGCCACAAATCATTCATAAAACTGATGCTGGTGGAGTTAAATTAAATATTAATTCAGAAAAGGATACAGAAAAAGCTTTCAAAGAAATACTTGCTAGTGCTAAGAAATACGATTCGAAAGCAGATATCAGGGGAGTTCTTATCGAAAAAATGGTTAAACCTTCAACAGAGATTATCGTTGGAGTTACTCGAGACCCCACTTTTGGTCCAGCTATTATGTTTGGTCTTGGTGGAATTTTTGTGGAACTCTTGAAAGATGTTTCTTTTAGAATTGCTCCAATTAAAAAAGAAGATGCTCAGGAAATGATCCATGAAATCAAAGCATTACCTATGCTCCAAGGTTTCAGGGGAGGTCCAAATGTCAAACTAGAATTAATTGTTGATGTTCTAATGAAAATTTCTAAACTCACAATTGATTACATGGATGATATTCTTGAAATTGATCTTAATCCGATTTTCGCATATGAAGATAAGATACTCACTGTTGATGCTCGTATCATCTTAACAAAATAAAGCGTTCATTATTTTAAAGAAACAATTCATGAACGTTAACTATCAATAAAAGGCAATGTAAATTCCTTGCCTATTTACTTAAACTTGCCATTATAAAAGGACTGGATAATTAATTGGATAAAAAGAAAGCAATTGCTACACGATATGATTCATCTGCTGAAATTTATGATAATAGATACATCGAAATTCAAGCTCATAAATACCAAGAAATTTTATCCCGAGTTGATTTCTCTGAATCTTCCGGAATAATTGATATTGGGTGTGGTACAGGAACTTTTCTTGGTTTAATTAAACAGCTAGTAAATGAAAATGGGAAGCAACTTCTCGGAGTTGATCTCTCTCATGAAATGATAAAAATTGCTCATGAGAAATTCCCTGATATTGATTTCATTGTAGCTGATTCAGATAATCTTCCAATTAAAGATGGATATTTTGAACGTATTTTATCAGTTACTCATTTGCAAAACCTTTCAGAGCCTGATATGACTTTAAACGAAATTAAGAGAATTTCTACAAAAGATGCGATAGTTGCTATATCTATCCTACGAAAAACTTGGACACAAGAAGAACTACAGAAAATTCTAAAGAAAAGTGATCTTGAAATTAAAGATGAATGGATTGCTGATGTCGAAGACATTGGTGTTATTTGTTGTAGATCTTAATGAGTGCATCCTTTTCAATCTAAAAAGAAAGTTTTTTATATGTTCAAGTATGTATAATTATGTAACAGGTGATAGTGAAATATCAAAGTTTTCTTAGAGCATGCTCAAAGGAAATTCTTCCGATGAGTGTGCTCAAAAAAGCTTCATTTAGAGCTTTTTTAATAAAACTGCCCGAGGAAAAAGTGAAATCACATGACAATTGAATCCGATAAGAACAATGGATTAAGTGACTTCTTACTACAAGTCACACAAGCAGGAACTTTTAGAGATTTAGAGAGTGCTTACAAGATAGTCTCCAAGGATTTTGAGGAAATTAAAAAGCGCGATTCTAAGGGCAGAACTAAAACCTTCATGCAAAGATATCACGAATTATCTGAGATTGCTGATGAGATCCTTAATAGGATTAATGGCACAATCCCTTCAGCTCAAGATGTAGCAATATTCGGTGAAATGGTTGTTTTAAGAGATATTTGCCTTAGAAGGTTAGATGGGTTCTCTAAGTAGATTTTTCTGTTGTAGTCCACAAAAACCTATCTCTAAGTTATCTTACATTTCATATCATTCTAAGCAAAAGATTTTAATCAGTTAATTAATCGCTTTTAGTCAATTATTGGTGATTGTTTATGAAATTCCCTCAAATACGCGAGTTACTTACCGGCAAGCAAGCTGGAAAGAAGATAAAACTTCGTGGATGGGTAGCCAGAAAAAGAAGTAGCAAAAAGATTGCTTTTCTTACTATCCGAGATTCCACAGGCAGGATTCAAGTATCAATTATTCGTGAGAATAATGAGGAGAATTATAATATTGCTGATAAGGTCGGGTATGAATCAGCAGTTATTATAGAAGGACTTCTTAGTAAAGATGATCGCGCTCCTGGGGGTTTTGAAATTAAAGCATCCAAGATTGAAATCATTGGTCCTTCTGAGAACTTTCCGATTTCCAAAGATCAGAGTCAAGAATTCCTCTTAGATGTGAGACATTTAGCTTTACGGTCAGAAAGACTTACTGCTATGTTAAAGATCAATTCCTCAGTTTTTGAAGGACTTCATACTTATTTACGAAAAGAAGATTACACAGAAGTTCAGCCTCCTATGTTCACCACAGCTGGTTCTGAAGGGGGTTCTACATTATTTGAACTCAAATATTTTGACAAGATGGTCTATCTGAGTCAAAGCTGGCAATTATATGCAGAGAACTTCATTTATGCTCTCGAGAAAGCTTACACAATTGCTCCATCATTTCGAGCTGAAAAATCCAAAACTGCACGACATGTTACTGAGTATTGGCATGCAGAAGTTGAAGCAACTTGGATGGATTTTGAAGGACTTTTAGAATTAATGGAGAACGTGATTAGTGCTATCTGTGAGAATGTTGCTAAGAAGAATGTGCACGAACTCAAGGTTCTCAATCGCGATCCAAAAGAGTTACTTAAAATCAAGCCACCTTTCCCACGAATAACTTATGCAGAAGCTCTTGATCTACTAAAGAAGCAAGAAATAGACGTTCCATATGGAGCAGATCTTGGAGGTAGAGAAGAAAGGGCTATTGGTAAGTTCTTTGATAAACCAGTCATTGTAACGAGATATCCTCGAGAGATAATGGCTTTTTACAAGAAAGTTGATCCTGAGAACCCAAAAGTTTGTTTAAATGCCAACTTACTTGCTCCAGAAGTTGGGGAAATCATTGATGGTTCTGAACGAGAATCCGATATGAACAAAATTCTTGAAAGTCTTAAACATGAAGGATTAGATCCCAAAGATTATGACTTTTATTTAGATACCAGAAGATATGGTTCTGTTCCTCATTCGGGTTTTGGAATGGGTGTGGCTCGTGTCGTCATGTGGCTATGTGGATTTGACACAATAAAAGATGCTATTGCATTTCCAAGAACAATGACTCGAGTAAAACCGTAAAGAGAGATTACAATCTCTTTTTCATTATTTTTTTATGCAAGATAAGATATTTTCTTAGCAAAATATTCTATGATTGAATAATTAGAGAAAACTTATACGAAATCTCGAAGTAGAAAAAAATAACAAAAATGCAAATGTTATAAAAACTATAGAAAGACTATAAAAGAGGTTCACTGGTTCCTCAATCAGTGAAAACAACTCCAAAAAGAGCAAGGAGTAAAATAAAAACATGATTCCAGTCAGATGTTTAAGTTGCGGTAAAGTAGTCGGTGATAAATACGAAGAATTCGAACGAAGATCCGCAGCTGGAGAGGATCCAGGTAAAGTTTTAGATGAATTGGGTTTAGACAAATATTGTTGTCGAAGGATGATTATTGCTCATAGTGATCTTATTGATGAATTCCTTCAATTTGAATACCCAAGAAAGAAAGAAAGTTAATTCAACTTCTTTTTTTATATTTTATTTCTGAATTTAGTTATTGCGCATGTCTTCTTTTTTGAGCAATATTTTTCCACTAATTAGTAAGAAAAATAACATGATCAAACAAATTGCTATTCTTTGTGTATATGCTTGTCCAAAAAACCAACGTGTTGCTACGTTAAAGATTAGCATGAAAACTGAAGTATAACCAATTATTGGATAAAAGATTGAAATTGTACGATCATATTTTACAATAATCGTCGATGCGTAAACTGTTAACGCTCCTCCAAATAGGTAAAAAATTAGAGCTACAATATAATGAAAAGTGGGGAAAACATCTTCTGAGAAAGCTCCAACTCCAATTAAAGAGATACAAGTAATAATTGCTAAGAGAATGAAAATTTTATGCTTATTTTTTTCCTTGAAGTAATTAACCATAGGAATAAACGCAATAAATAAACAAATACCGTATAGAATGACTCCTGAATTGAACAAGATTTTAGCTTTATTACTATCCAAGACTAGTTCACTTAGCTCCCATTGCTTTAAGATAAACCCCGCTTCATGTGCATAATAATGAGCAAGTCCAACGAGAATAAGGAATAGTATCGCCCCTAAAACTGAGAACACAAATCCGGTTATGTTAATAATTCTAGATAATCTATGATTTAATTCTGGCATGAAAAACAATCCGTTTCTAATCAACAATTTCTTTTAGAGAATTTTTATCAATATTTACAGGATACATTTTTCTGACAACATTAGATCCAAGAGGTACTTTCAAATATCCAGTAATAACATCACACTTTGTTCTCAGTATACAAAAAATTGGTGGAAATTGAAATTCCGGATAACGCTTAAGATTGTTTAATGTAGTTTCATAATTAGACTGACCTTTGACGATTAGTAAATCACAGTCTTTCATTAATTCATTAAAGCGATCGGATGTTTGATGTAAATTCCAACCAAAAGATGAACTAACTGCAAAGGTTTCTGTCGCGTATTGAGGTAATTTATCTCTTATGAAATCATCCATTGTGCAATCATTAGCAATTGGTTCTCCTTTTAACCCAAAATAAACTTTCTTTTTCAATTCTTTTACAAGGAAATTTACTACTAGATTATCAACAACTACTTCTCCGCAATTATCTGATAAGTAAATAATAGAATTAGCTTTCTTGATCAAATTATGCAAGTCATTAAAGTGATTAATAGCTAATCCTTCTTCTGGAAAATTAACAATGTTTTTTGCGATATCGTCAAGATCAACCTTATGTCCCCCAGTGCTGAAATCAACCATATTTGCAGCAATTGAATATAAAACTAAATTATACAATTTCTCTTTATTTGGAAGATCAGTAAATGATTCTTTAAGATTGGGAAGCAATTCTTTGAAAAAATCATTGCTTTCAATTTTAATTTGCAGAAAAGGATCTAATGTACCTGTTTTTTGGGCTATGATAGAAAAAATCTCAGTTGAAAAATCAGGCAATTTTAAGCAATCAAATTGTTCTTTTGTGTAATCAGATATTTCCTTGATCAACCGTTTTCTTAATTCATCGTCAGTTGTTGATAGTTCAACGGCTTTCACAGTTATTTCATTCAAACATCCTAAACACTTTGGGTTGGGCATGATTTCTCTCCTATTTGTTTTTGAAACTTTATGCTTTTAAAAATTGCTAGCAAATTTAATGAAATAAGAAGAAGTGAGTAAAGGATTTCTCCTTTTACTCATATTATCATTTATTAGTAAATTACTTCATAAATTCGAAGCATTGCGAACTTTGATTGGAAGGCTAATTTGAAATTATGAAGGTCAGAGAATCCAACATCTGGAGCATTAGCTAGTTCTCCAAAACGCCAACTATTTATACCAACAATATCTTGTCCACCATAAGTTCCATCTGCATTAAGGTTGAAAGCACAGAGTTTGTAAACCACAGAATCCCAGAATGCTGGTTGGAAACCGCGTGTTTCCCCTTCATCTGCTTCTTCAATGTAGTAGTTTTCATAAGTAATTCCAAGGTCATATAGTGTCCTGTTGCCGTATGTTTCTCCAATTTGCATCATCCAACGTGATTTTGAAATATCATTACTTTGACTTCCAATTGTTCCAGGGCTTAGAACTAATACGTAATCAACACCATATTTCTTCATGATTTTAATTGATGATGTTTCATTGTGTATTAACATAGCACCTATAATGCCAATATGCGTCGAATTAATCGTAGCATTATCTACAAGCGTCGTACAATTTCCCAGTACTCGTATTTGATATCCATAATCCCACCAACTCAATACCAGTGGCGGTTTTTCTCCTGGTTGATACGGAGCAACATTTAATCTGAGGAACTCATAGGCCTCTTGATAGTCATGGGCAAGGAATTGTGTATTATCTGATTTTGTTAACCGGGGTGTTAATTCATGACTGAAGTAGTATTGCCTATCTGCCATGTTTACACTAAACATTACATTAAGCATTAAAGTGATAGCAATAAAGGCATACGCAACAGCAATTAACTCTCTTCCGATTTGTTTTGTAGCACGACGTTTTCTTCTGGAAATGGTAAATCGTTCTTGAAATATTAATGCGAAGGGTCGAATGACCTCATCGAGGGTATATCCTGCGACAACTGCTGCTGCTGGAGTAATAATAAGAGCTAATCTTACCATAGATCCACCAAAGTATACACCTGTTAATCCCATTAATAACAAGAAAATTGTTTTCTCATTTGGTTTCTTTACACAGAAGTAGAATCCTAGAGGCAGTAAAAAGACCATAATATAGATATTGAAGAAGATATTTGCCCACGAAGCAGTAAGATTTTCAGCTACTGATTCAACAAGCGGTAGTGATTCAGCAAGTGTTGGGAATATTGTTCTAACGAATTTTGCAGCTACTGGAGCTATTTCTCCCATAGCGTATAAAACAATTACAGCAACTATGCCCACACCAATTAATCCGAATATAGAATATCTAGTAATTATTTTCAGTCTTTTTGCACTAATGTTCTTTTGCAGCTCTTGGTATAAGGTAATAAATAGCATTCCAACCATCAATAACACCGGAATAAGTTGTTCAGTTCCTGTGATGAATTCTATACCATTTCTAGGAATCAATGTACCAATCATAATTCCGAGTAAGATAGTTATTGAATAAGTTGAAAGTAATCTTCTTGAGTATTTTTTCATTAAAATCATGACAACTGCATATAATGCAATTAAGTCATAGGCGTACCGATAAGCACCCCAAGTGAGACTCAAACCACCTAAACTCAAACCAGCTAAGACACTATGTGTTATACTGTCTTTTGTCAGTCCTCTGATAAAGAAATAGAATGTAAGAAACATCAGAAAGATCCCTACACACTCATTATCAAAGAATCCAACAATCGTTCTACTTAAGAAACCTTCAGCCATTGCCAAAAAGAACGCTGCAAATACACCAGTTCTTTTACTGTGAAGAGCTGAACCTAGTTTGTAAATTACTAGAATAGTGGCAGCTCCAAAGATTGCAGGTACAAAATAGGATACAGTCAATAGTGAAGTACTAAATCCAAATAACAATGCAATTTTATAGAATATAACCGCAGTTAATGGAATAACAATATACAATGATTTGCCCATTTCTTTTCCCATTGGATACCATGTAGAAGTATCATACCAATTCATGAAATTTCCGAGACCATTCTCCAAAATATATTCAGCACTACGATATTGTACCCAAGGATCTAATCCTTTCAGTAAAATATCTGTTGAAAATATTGGTAGAATTCTTAGTATGAACGAACCGAGAACTATCAATGTTAAACTGAGATACAGTAAAAGATGCTCTCGTTTGACTTGTGGTCTACTGATCCTTGAATCTATGGCATCCCACATTCTGCTAAAGAAGGCTTTAACTTGTGACAATTGAATCGACCTGCGTTTAATATTTGATTTGCAATTCTTTTTGCTTATTTTTATGGTTCATGAAAGATATTTAATTCTTTCTAGAGTTTCACTAACTCTGCATTTTTAATAGTTTCTTCCTCTATGAACATATCAGTTGATTCGAAAATTCATTGGAGTTAGATGATAAAAAAGAAAGTGGTAGAAAGAATCTCCACATTAATTTAGGGTTATTCAGGAATTGCTTCGATTTCTTGCCGCGATTTTTCGCGTTTTTCAGACCAACGGAACAGATAGATACAGATCATAAGTACAACCGCCAAAATCATGAAGGCAACTCCAATTTTCCATCCTTCATCTAGAAATTCGATAAGTACCTCAATAATTGATTTTGCAACATCCAGCAATACTATGATTAATCCAGTTCGTCGTAAGAATAGCCTGTTGAAAATTAATCCCAGTGTGAATAAGAATAATCCTATTCCAGCCCAAACAATCTCACTATATATAAATTGAGCTGCAAAATTAATTGAAAAATACAATTGTGAAGTAATCATTAGAATCAGTGAACCAGCAAGTGTTAGTGTCGTAGTCAAGGGTTCTCCTTTCAAGAATAACTCATTGAATACTGCTAAAATAACGATAGCCCCAGAAATTGCCATGAGAATTATCAAATTGTTGCTGTAAGCAAGTGTTGTAAATTCACCTAACGTTAAGCTCAAGAATAAGAAAATTAAAAGTAATGAGCTTGTTGTTGAGAATCGAATTGTAAGTGGAATTGTTGCACTAAAGAAGATTATTGAAATGATAAGTCCATTCAAGAAATTTAGGTCGTATTTTTGTACAAACATAATTTGAGACATGACAATAAAGGAAAGATAGGTGCCCCAGAGGATCATATCTTTTGATAAGAGTTCTTTATTCTTGAAAAGCGAATATGTTCTAAGTGAAAGATCATCCTTTTCTCTTGGGTAATATTTGAGAACAAGAATTGTCATTGTATAAAGAACCAATGGCAAAAGTAAACCAAAGTTAACTATGGATGCTTTTGTTGTTTCATTTGCAATCCAGGAAAACGCGATATTGAAAGTATATGAGAAAATAACAAATCCAATTTCAATAATAGTTATGTTTCCTATGAATCGTCCTGCATTGAATTCTTCTTTTGGTACTGCTAAAATTATAGATATAACAGCTGTACCTAGTAGTATGATTGCACAAATTAAAGAGAAGACATTAGCATTTGCTTTTCCTTCTGGTCTGATAATTGGCCCTAAGGAACTCATTATCACCATTAGGATAGTATACAGAATATTCAATCCAGTTTTTTCTTTGTTCTTAATAATTACAGCAGATGTTGCAGCAGCCCAAAGTAACCATATAAATGAGATTACATTATATTCCTTGCCTGTCGCAACAAATCCTTGATCGAACTTCATGAATGTTGTTAGTATAAATAATGTAATTGCTGAGAAAAGGATAGTGATTATTGTTTGAGTATCATCTTCTTGTAAGAAGACTAATGTGAAGTAGAACGCACAATAAACAACAAATATCACTGTTATGCTTATTGTACCTTCTAAATTCCCTAGTATTCCACCAACAATAATTAAGGACAGGAATGGAATGGGTATGAGATATTTTGCGTTTTCTTTCTGTAAATAAATGAAACCAATTGTTCCTACAGAAATTATGCAATAAATAAGAACAGAAATCCAGGTCTTATTAAATGCGTTGAATGCCTCAAATGCAATGTATATTAAATGAATTATTGTTAAAGTTATAATTTGGTGTGGAGTTTTTGCTAAATCAAATTTTCTCGTTTTTTCTTCAGCATCTTCCATTACAACTTCTTTGTTAGACTTACTCAAGAACTGCAGCCTCCTTTTGTTTCCAATTAATAAAGGGCGAAACACTCAGTACTAGAAATACCAGAAATATAACCAAACCTTCGAATGGGAAGGTTGCTAATTTATTTCCTAATAAGTAACTGAAGATAACTATAGCTGATGTGAGATTTGAAATTAGAGCATACACACGCCAATTCGGAATTTGTGGGATAATGTATGGTATACTAACTAGTAAAGTCGTTGCTAATGTTAGGATTAATCCAACAAAACCGTACCATTCATTTGGCATTTTTCCAAGTAAACCAAGTAGAATTATGTTAAGAGCGGATATTAGACTCCAAATAACGAAAAGTGTATTTGATTTGATTAGTATTCTAGTAATGAAAATACTAACGAAAGCTAAGATCGCAAATGAGATAGCTAAAACAAAGTATAGTATTTGATTCAGCTTTAGTGTGGGATTAGCTATAGAAAGCAGAAGTATAGCTTGTAATTCCGCAAATACAAAAGAGATAACTGCCGTTGCAATATTGAAATGCTTTTTGAATACCTTCAGAACACTCAGAATTCCTAGGATGAAAAACGAAGCGAAGTATAATGAGGTAGTTAAAGAATCAAAATCAAATCCGATACTGAAGACAGAAATTATACCTACTACAATCTGTGCAATAATCCAGATCGAGAAATTCGATCGCTTAAAGTCCAAATATTCTTCTTGTATAAATCGATAATAAAAGGAAACACCGAGAAATGATAAACAGCTTATGAAAATTTCCCACGGATAAATCTGTCCCCAAGCAGCTTCGATAGAACCATGATGGACAGGTGGAATAGCTAGAATTATTAGCCCAAGTGCAGGAATAATTAACGATAGAAATACTAGACCTCTTCTGAAATTTAAATCAATTGACTTTTTAGAGAATCGAACAACAAGGAGAATTGAAATTGGAATTAGTAATATCGGGATGAATTCTAAAGCTACATTCTGACTAATTCTTGGGATTGAAATCATTAATGGTGTTACAGACATTGTAATTAATGCACCCCACCATTTTTTGAAGAAAATAGCGACAAGAGTAGCTAATACTATCGGAATAATAAATCCAAAGAGACTGCCAATACCACCACCTAAAACAATGTCTTCATGCCAGAGAATATCAGCAGCAGTATAAATAATTGCAGCATTGAAACCAATAAAAATAAGCAATTCAGAGTTATTAAGTATCCCAAGCACTATAGAAATGATACAAACACCAAAGCTGACGAAAAGAAAGACTGTTGGATTGAGATCAGCATACCCGAAAAATCCTCCTGTGAATAATACTACAAATCCTATGAAAATAATCACTGACGCTAATTGAGGTATCGGGAGTTTTCGTCCTTCAGGTTTCATGTTTTCTTCCTTTACATTATCTATAGTATCTCCTGATTCATAATCATCAGTTGTAATTTTATGTTCTTGCCTTTTTTGTTGCCATTTTGTAAGGAGTGTAAAAATTTCTCCTAAAAGTACAATCCCTCCACCGATTGAGTAAATGATTATTACTCGGGTAATTAAAACATCAACTTCAACGACAACGAAGTATATTGTAAGAGTTATACCGACACTAAAGAGTATAATAGCTAAATAAAAGAACCAGTAATTCAATAAGCTCTTTTCGAGTTGTGACCACATTGTTTTTGGTTTATCTACAAGCTCTGCTTCAACTCGAGATGGTTCGACAACTACGCCCGTTGGTGTTGGTTGTACTCCAACTGCAAGAGCTGGTGCAACATCCATAGTTTTAGCGAGAGTATTGCGTTTTGCTATGAGACGATTCTTTAATTGTTGTAATAAAGCAGCAATTGTCCCAACTATTTCAGTCAAATCATCAGGTAATTCTGTTTTCGTTAGATTCTGGAATTGCCCGAAAATTTGCGATAGTCTATCAACCCTGTTTAATGACTCATCAATTTCTGTCATTGGACTAGCATGTAAAGGCGAACCACATTCTTTGCAAAATCGAACATTTGGTACATCAATACCACAATTTCTGCAAATTATACGGTTACTATCGGTTTTCTGTTTCTTCTTATCCTTAACAGGTTGTTTTTCAGACAAATTTTTCTCTTTTGTCTCAACTTGTTTTAACAAAATTAGAAACTCTTCCCTGAAATTAAGAAGAACCTTTTCAGATTCAATTGATATTTTATCGAGCGATTTTACTCGTAATTCATCAATTAAAATCTTAATTTCTTGTAGACGATTCAATTGATCGGTTGCTTCGTCTAATTCAGAAGCACCTAGAATCACACCACATTTCGGGCAGAACTTACCTTTCGGCACGCTTTCTCCACATGACTGACATGTAATTTTTTCACCAGTCGACAATAAAATGCCCCCGGACCCAATAATACTACCCACGGGTAGTTAATTAATATTTAAATCTAAGATATTAATACCTTTTCCATATAATTAGGAATATTTTAATGATATATATTGACCGTGAGAATTATAAGTCAAGAATGTTGTTTACAGAATATAAGGTAAGAAAAATGTCAGAAGAAAAAATTGTTGAAAAAGATGATTGGAACACAATCCTTGGGGAATTGGATGAGATTGTCAGAGAAACTGATCATTTATCTGCTATGTCATTAGGTGACAAGAATGCATTTGAGGGTGAAGAATTTCCAGCGATGATTCACTTCATCTCAGAGTTGAAGAAGGAAAGAAAGAGTCAATCCTGGGAAAAACTCGAGAGCTTTGCTCAAAAAACCAAAGAAAACCTTAAGCTTCTGGAGGAAACACAGCAAATAAAAATGCATGATAAAAGACTTGATAGATCCTTTATCGGTGTTTTACCGAAGAATACTGAGGAAATTGGGAAAAATGCTATGGAAATTTTGAATGAGATTCCTCTTGTCATACGAACTATCAATGAATCAGTCGAAGCCATGCTTATTGATATTAAATTAAAACTTGGTTTTCCAATAATTAAAATCGAAAAAGAGATTTTGGACATTAAACATCAAATAGAATTATTAGAAGAAGATATCAGAACACACACGAAAACCAAGAAAGGGCTTGTTAGTCGCGAGGAAAGAATGATTTATACACAAGCCTATCGTGAATCATATCATGAGATTCTTGACAAAGCACAAAGTTATATCTCTCGGGCAATGAAAGCTCATTCAAAAGCTTATGAGAATGTTTACGATCGTTATATAACAAAAATCAACAATTACCGTCAAAGTCCAGCATTTGATGACTTTATCAAAGATAATTGTGAAAAAATTGAACAAACAATTGATAATTGGCCAACTGAAGGATTCGGTGCTTTCTCGAAAGCATGGAGATTTGTACGCTTAATCGATGATCGACTTAGTGTTACAAGACAAACATACATTCAGCAAATAAAAGCTGAGCTAGAGAAAGATACAAGCCAATTTATTGCAAAGATAGAGGGGCTTTACATATTAGAGTCAGATGTTGATATTGGTATTTTTATTAAAATGAAAGAAATATCAGTGAAAGTTATTTCTTCAATCAATTACTTCCTAAAAACAGCTGATGTTGTTTCTGTTGATCCTCATGACGAATTAATTAATGATGAGAGAATACTGCGAGATGCTACAAAAGTGACTGAGTTGGCTTATAAAGCAACATATGGCAGCATTGAAGAAAAATTGAACAAATACATTAAGCAGATCCCACCTAGTAAGAGCACAAAGAGGATATTAGAAACTATAAATGAAACAAAAGTAAACTGTGCAAATCCGAACAATCTAGTAGACGCTGTTAATACATTCCCAACATTACTTGATTTCAAGAAAAATATTGATGTTCTATTAAAAGAAATTGCTTATGATATTATTAGCACTCAAACTAGATTTGTAAAGAAAATAAAAAACATCAATAAAGTAATTGGAATAGGAGAAACAATAACTGTACCAGCAGATGAAGAACTAGTTAGTTTAGAAAAAGTGAATTTGGACGACCCAACACCATTAAACCAGGTATCTGAATTACTCAAGACAAGTTTGGTAAAAGCTGCAAGTGTTATAGCTGAATTTGAAAAGAGTTTCTCAGAAGGCTTAGGTTTAAGCATAAATCCGAATCTAGAAGGCAGAATTTCCAGATATATAAGACCATCATACAATCCAACTGTGAAGCAAGCAAACAAAGCAATGAATGAATTAGCGAAATTCGCGAACAATCTCGCTGCTGACACTGGGAATGCAATTAATAATTTCATTAAGAATTTGAAGAAATTCACAGTGAAATCATCTGCTTTGAAAGATTTTCAAAAGCTTCTAAAAGCAATTGGAAAAGAAGCAATAGCTGGAAAACTTACACTTTCACAGATAACAACCAGATTAGAGCAAGCGGTAACTGAGTATTCAAAGCTAATTAGTGATGTAATCGAGGAACATTCCGATGACTTGAGTATAATTATGAAAGATATGAGCAAAGCTCAAATAAGCGAAGGATTGACCCTGGAAAATTTTAGTTCAAAACATGACGAATTAATTAATAACATTTCATTGGAATCTATTGTTGAACAAAAGGTAGAAGAAAAGCCAGAATTATTATGCAAGACGTGCAATGGAAAAATTGTCTCGCAACAATCTGAATACAATGATATGTTAGGACTTGATGTGCTGAAAGTAAGGTGTGAAAACGGACATGAGGATAATATCATTGGATTTGGAGAGGAGAAACAAGAAGCAATTGAAATCAAATGTGCAAAATGTGGATCAGATACACTAACACCTACTAAAATTGACATTTATACTAAAGATGAGCTTGTTGTCTTCGCTGCTTGCCCAAAAAACCATGAAAGTGACTTCGTTTTAAAGAAAAAATAAATAGTGTTAATGCAGATAACATCTAAAGCATAGATATTGCAATAAAGCTGAGCTTTATATAATAAATCATTGTAGAGGATAAACTATCCTCTACTAATGGGTTCTTGCCAAAAGATGACTGAATATAAACGAGATCCACTTCGTTCTCAAGCGAGAAGAGATATTCTGAAAGCTATAGGGGATAATGAAATCATAAACAAACTTGAGATTGTGAAACTCACTGACTTGAGCCCTTTAACAATAAATTCAATCTTGAGAGAATTCAGAAATTATAAAATTGTTACTTGTCATGCTGGAGGGTTATATGCCTTATCCGGAGAAGGCAGAGAAGTCTATATTCAAATGTTAAATGATAAGAGATATCAGAAAAAAGAGTACGAACGTAGAATGAAGAAAACGTGGAGTAAGGAAAATGAAGTTAGAAACATTCGTTCTCTTGTGATTGAAGAAGACGAAGACTCTAAAGAGGGTTCAGAAGAATAGATTACTTCTTGATAGATTTTTGATTAGTGACTTTTTCATATTGATGTTGCCATGAGCCAAAGATAATTCCATCATTGGACCATCTTCTTAGAATTTTCAAAATCTCAGGGGAGATTGTTTTAGGTTTTATATTTTCATATTTTGTTCCTGGTAGTGGTATGAGATAATGCATATGTATTTTTGATTTCTTAGCTATGAGCTCTTTGCAGAGACTAATGGTTTCAAATTGATCTTCTTTAGTTTCATCTGGAAAACCTAAGATAAAATCAACATTCATAGTAAAATTGTATTTGTTTGCTAATTCAACAGCATCAAGTACTTGTTCTACGGTATGACCCCTTCTAATAGATGCAAGTATCTTTGGGCTACCGGATTGAGCTCCCATTGTTAAATTATCATTATCACAAAACTCTTGAGTAATTCTTAGGGTTTCTTCTGTTACAGATTCCGGTCGAACCTCAGAAGGAAATGTACCAAAAAATATTCTTTTTCGATTTTTAGCTTTGAGATTGTGTAAACCAGAAAGCATTTTCGTTATTTTTGCAATATTCGGTTCCGATGATTTTCTGGAACCATACCCAAAGGCATTCGGAGATATAAACCGGAAATCCCAGATATCTCTTTTCGATAGTAAGAATTTACCCCATTTGATGATATTTTCAGGGCTACGATATCTCACAGATTTACCGAATAAAGATGGAACTTGGCAATAGGTGCACCCAAATTTGCATCCTCTAGTTATTTCAATTGCTGAATATAATCCCTTGTCTGGAGCAAAAGGAGGATAATCATTAAGATCTATAGGTTCATTTCTCGGTTGAATCTGTATGTTTTTTTCTTTATCTAGAAACGAGATTCCTTTAATTTGTGATATCGGATTTTTGTTTCTCAGAGCTATTACGAGTTCTTGAAATGTTTTTTCACCTTCACCGATTACAACTATATCTGCTCCTTTGTTTAACAGATCACCCGGTTTTGCTGATGGATGTGGACCTCCAACAATAGCAGTTAATTGATTGTTTTTTGGATGTGATTTAAGATTTTTAAGAAGCAATAAAACATCTTCGAGCTGAAAAGTATTCATTGAAATACCGATTAATAGATGAGTAAAATGTTCTACATTCAATAAACGATTAATTTCTTGTAATAATACCTCAGGCTTCGGGAAAAAAATCGGTATATCAGATACTAAGGGGGAAATCTCTAAAGCACCTATTAAGGAGTGATATGAATAAATATTCGCTCGAGAATATCGAAATACAATTCCTAATTTTTCCTCTGTAATAGGCATCTTAGAAGATTTCATTGCGACATCCATAGCTCATCAGTCATTTATCATTCATGATTGAAATTTATAATTTTGTCCCAAGGTTAGAAAAATTTGCTATTATTAAATTTAGTTTTACTCTTTTTGATCATCTAATCGCTTTATTTTATTGTAGGTTTTGCTAAAAACACCTACTAGAGAAACTGCTTCTCTGCCAGAGACAAAAGCTCTTCCCATGATATTTCGAAATCTTCTAATTAAAATTTCCTCTTTGCGGTCCCGGAATTCTAAAACACTGATGGCCTTTTCAAACCATTCAATAAGTGTTTCCTTTTCCTCTCGAGTAGCACTTCGATAATCGCTTGGCTTTGACTCTATCTTTTCTTTCTTTATGTGTAGTGAATAAAGCATAATTGCAACCGCTTGGGCAAGATTAAGAGCTTTATAGTCTTCAGTTGTTGGAATATGAACTGTCATATCACAAAGCTGAATTTCTGTATTGGTTAAACCAATGTCTTCTCTTCCAAAGAGTATAGCAACATCATCTTTGAATTGTAACAAGTTGATAAGACTCGGATCATCGGAATTAACAGCAACACGAACATTTGTTGAACCACTATCAGTACAAATTTTCGCAGTGGTGCCAACAACATATGTAACTGTTTTTATGAAATCTTCTAATGAAACATGAGTTTCCATATTTTCAATAATATTATGAGCTCTTACAGCAAAACGATAAGCATCCCCAGAAATCTCTGTTTGAGGATTTATCAAAACTAGATCTTTGAAACCAAAATTCTTCATTACACGAGCAACAGAACCGATGTTCCCAGGAATGGTCGGTTCGACTAACACTACTTTAATGGTCATACTTGCACAAGCCTAAGCTTTTATTTATTGATATGAAAAACCTTGAGTGATAAAAAATTATCTTTCTAGTAAGCAATTTATGTCAAAATAAAACCAATTAGAAAAGTACAAAAGAAATGCAGAATAAGAAATTATTAATAACTATAAGAAAATTGTAAGTGGATGATTAGATATTTATTCTTTCAATTTGAAATTAAAAGATTATTTGAAAGTACTATTTAATCCGCCATATAAAAACAGAAATTAAATAATTGAGGGTAACAGAATGTTTGAGAAAGTAAAAGATTGGCTTAAACAAATGGGTTTGAATCATGCTTATAATAAAGAGCTCAATTTGTTCCATTTGCCTTACAATATAGATGGAAATCAATTTTCAGTTGTTGTTGGTGTTTTTCCAGATGCTAACTGGTTGAAAATCGCAGCTTTAATAGTTACTGCTGAATTTGTCCCAAAGGGATTATATGAAGAATTATTGAAAGAAATGTGGAATCTATTTGAAGTGACTTATTCTGTAGATGAAAATGGAAATATTTTCTCTGAAAATGATATACCATTTAGCTCTAATTTTGAGAATTTCCAATCTGAATTCCAAGCAGTTGTCTTCGGAGTCACACACTTCTTCAAAGTAATCGCTCCAAAATACAAGATCTCACCAAAAGGCACTTTTGGTATGAAAACTCCTTATTCAGGTTAAGTAGGGAGAATTCCAAGAAAAAACAAAATCATCTAAAAAAGATGATTTTCTTTATTTTATTTGAAAGAATTTTACTCTAAATCAGATATTTCAATCATAATAGTAATTAATGAAATGTATTTTAGTATGTACCAGTGGGAGGAAGATGAAGAATCCTAGCGCAGCAACTGAAGCTTTTCATGGTTTGCCTGTCGAACATTGTCCATTATGTGGCGAATTGATTTCTATAGAAAAATCTGAGATTATGCAGTTAGAAGAAATAAACTGCAATTATTGTAACAGCAGTATTAAATCATATTTACCAAAATATGAAGAACAATTGTTTTTTACTAAAGAATGCAATAATTGTGAAAAAATGAATAATACACGATCACTGTATTGCGTATACTGTGGACATAACTTCTCAGCGATAAGAAAACGATTTCAAATTACAATAACAAAATTCGTAGCATATGTTTCCTTAGCCTTAACAGCAATAGGTATTATTTTTGTGATAATAGGTTTTGTAATTACGTTTTCTTTTACAGGATTTCCCCACATATTGATCTATGTTGGATCGGTTGCAGTTTTATCTGGACTTGTATTAGGTATAATTAGTTTTATAGATCCAAAAGCTAGACCTATTGCTAGAATAAGTCTGATAATTTCTTCAATAGTAGATTTTGCTTGGGTTATTTTTGTAGTAATTGTCTTTATATTATTACGATAAAAGCAAAGCAATTGAAATAAAAAATAAAAGAAAAAAAGAAATCTAGTTTAAAGTAACATTGCTGTTAGGATTTACTAGATAATCTCTTTCTATTCCTAATATCTTCTTGGTTTTCGTTTTTTGTAACAATCTTGACAGTATACAGGTCGTTCGCCATCTGGTTTGAAGGGAACTTCTGCTTCGTTTCCGCAATCTGCGCAAGTTACCTTGTGCATTTCTCGTGGTGGTCTGTCGTAGTTACCGTATCTACTCATTTTTTATTTTCACCATATTATTTGTTATACTCTATAATCAAAACAAAAACCATGAAGTTACAATTAAAATCTTAATAAATAAATATGACTAAATTTATTCTGATAAGAATTAGCTACCTTCCTCTTTTTGTTTCATATATAGTATACATGTTGAAATGCTAGGTGGTTGCTTAAAAAGATATCCTTTATGAATATAAAGCTCGAACCTCTTATTTCAGAGGAACCTTTTTTAATTCTCTAGCGACTTACAAGAAAGTTTGGCATATTATTACAGGAGATTTGATTAATTTGGATGTTAATTCTAAAGTCAGTAATGATATTGATGCACCGATTGATTCAGAATATAAAGCGTATAAATACCGCTGAGTTG
>JAHLVZ010000046.1 GCA_019058165.1 Candidatus Heimdallarchaeota archaeon | reverse complement strand
GCGATACAATGATAACAATCTCGACACCGAGTGGGAGTATAAACAGCTATATTTTTAATATCAAGCTGAAAACAATCACGAGGACAAAGATCGATGCAAACCTCACACCCGGAGCAATCATCACGACTTATTATTATTCTGTCAGCCATTTCTGTATCACCAAAATTGAGTTTTCCTTTATTCCTTGACTCTACAAAAAGCCATACCATCAGGATGAAGGCCAACATCAATTGTATCAATTACTTTCAATGTTTTTACATCAATTACTGAAACGTCATTGGTTTTGTTGTTTGCAACATAGCAAAGAGAACCATCAGCATTGAAAACTGTTCCGCCAGCCCACAACCCAACAGGAATGCGTTTAATTTCACGATGAGTTTCTACTAGGACAACGGAGAGAGTTCCCCCTTCACGATTGGGAACAAAAGCATATTTTCCATCAGGACTAAAAGTTACGCGAATTGGAACCTTGTCAAGATGAATAATTGCTTGTAAAGAATTGTTACTAGTGTCAATAGCATAAACGATATCATCATCTTGATTGGCGCAATATAACCATTTACCATCTGAACTGACATCAATACCTTCTGGACTTCGACCCACTGGAATATGAGTTATCCATTCGAATGTTTTGGTATCCATTACGGATATGGAATTGAATCCAATATTGCTGATGTAAGCTTTTGAACCGTCAGGGGCCAATGAAACCATATGACTCATTCTCTTAGCATCAACAATTTTAACGACTTCATCAGTTTTAGTGTCAATGATGAAGACTTTATTGGCATAAGTACTAGCAAGAATAACTTTGGAACCATCAGGAAGGATCTTGCTTTCATGAGGAAAACGGAATTCTTTGTGTTCAATAATTGTTAGCTTCTCAAGAGTTTTCATATCAAAAACTTCTACGGTATTTGCTCCCGCACAGCTAATGTAAGCTTTGAGCCCATCGGGAGTAACAGACACTTCATGAGGGCTTCGACCAACCTTAACAGTCTTAACAATTTTTCTTTTAGGTTCGTTAACAAAAGAAACAGTATCTTCATCTTTATTCAAAACAATTAGATAATCCACCAAATTAATCACAACAAAATTACACTAGAAAGATGGGTTTTTAGTTTTTTGCTAAAAAATTTAATTAAAACTAAAGGTATAATTCTTTCATGAAAAAAGAAGGCTATGTGTTTATTGCAAGTATTGGTAGCATCTTCGCAGCAATAATGATTCTCTTTTTAGTAAAAGCAGAGGGGCAATACAATATCTTGATCCGATTATTTGCCTTACTAGGTTTAGTTTCTATGTTTATTGCCTCAATGATTACTCCGTTCCAGAAGGAATTGTACAAGATCTTCAAAGTGCCTTTTCTAAAAATCCATCACTTCCTAACGATCTTTGGGTTAACTATGATAACTCTTCATCCTGTGCTTTTTGCTATTGAAAGAGCAATTGCCACCACTGCAAGAGAAGGAGCAAGGGTGTTTCTTCCAGTATTTACTTCAGCATTTGATTTTTGGTTGCTAGCAGGAAGACCTGCATTAATTATCATCTATATAGCAGTAATTGGTGCACTAATTAGAAAAGGTTTCAAAAAAGGTTGGCGGTGGATACATGCACTCAACTACATTGCACTAATATTTGGTGTTGTACATGGAATAATGAATGGTTCCGATTTTTATGGTTTCATAGGACCTATCAGTGGCAATGAAACTGGCTTCATTATGACACTGATGTTTCTACTCATGACAGTAATGACAATAGCTACTTTTATGCTCAAGAGAATCCAATTATACAAATTAAAACAAAAAAGAACTGCAAAACAGGAAGAAAAGGATGAAGAATTGAAAACAGAAGAAGATTAGAATTCACTCTTCTTCTTCATCATCATCATCAGAATAGTCATACTGAATAAGTTCCATTTCGGGTTCCGGATAAAGACTTCTAACCCAAGCTAGTAACCATTTTCTGAAGAAAGATTGTCCTAAAAGAAGAGAGATTAAACCAGGGATTATTAAAAAGATTACAGTAAAAATAATTTGTTGGGTAAAGCCAAAATCAAAAGTTATATCAGCTAAAAGCTCCATTTGAGAAAACAAGACTAAAAATGAAATAATTGCCATGACAGTGCTAAAGACAAAATGGATGATTAAAACAATGGGTACAAGTGAAACAGATAAACGATTCAAAAAGAAGAAAAAATAGGAAACAACGAGTAAAATTAAACCAATTATCAACATTTCCCATAACGTGGAAAAAATTTGCATTACACCTGTGAGAAAAATCAACCAAATAGCTGCTAATTTTATTCTTGTAGGTGTTTCTAAGGAAAGAGCATAGATTGCTTTTGGTTCGACTTCAAAATTAGCCATGAAAAAAAGGAGAACCGGTAAAAACAGACTAAGAGCAATTATGAGAAGATAAAGCGAGGTAAGATCCGGATAAAAAGGAACATAGTATAATTGGGTAATAGCCATGGAAACAATTTGTAAATAAATAACAAAAATAGTGGAAAAACCGACTAGCTGCATTTTCTTATCTGAGTGAAAGAACTCCTTAGCAGGAGAGTTTGCTAAACTAAAAGCAGAAAGAAAAAGCAGAATCATACCCACAATGACAAATAAAGGAATAATAGCTAGTAACCAACCGAAAAATAAGGAGTAACCTCTACCAGATAATACTCCAATTTCTATTTCATAATAAGGCATGGAGAGAAATAATACAGATAAAGCAATCTCAATAACTATAATCAAAGGAAAAATCGATAAGCGGAATTTTTGTAGAGGGATGTTTTCTCTTATCATTGACTTATTGACTCCAGTAAGGATACTAGATAGTTTCTCATTCTTTAAGGTGTATTTCTACTTTTAATTATTAAGTAATCCTCTTCAGATTGATACAGAAATGCTCTAGAAACAACTTTTGAGGGATTTTTAAAGAAAAAATGATAGGGAATGACCAAGAAAGACACTGTTCTCGAGGGAAAATAACTCCTTTTTATTATTGAATTATTTTGCTAAAAAAATGCATTATTTTTTTTATTAATTTGCAAAGTTTTTTTCTCACTATAAATTTATAGGAAAAAAAATACCTTGGAAAGAACTCCTTTCAAAATTAAGATAGGTAATACGACCGTAATAAGGAAAATATTCCGACAAAAAAGACCTTTTCAGAAAAGAAAGACAAAAGGAAAACGTGAGACGAAAAGAAGGAAGAAAAAAAATCCTTCGAGAAGTCTTTTGATTAATCTTCGAGAGATATAATATAGAGAAGAACAATAGAGGAACAAAAAATGTCCAAAAACACAATCAATTATTCCAACGACAACTTCAGCAGTACCAGATTACCTGTTGGGATTGATTTTACAAAAATGGATGTGGTAAATTACGAAGAGAGTGGAAAAGAAAAGAAAGGAAATATAAAAGAGGAAATAACTGCTGAACTAGTAAGCTTCAATCGAGCAGATAGAAGTATGAAACCTTACAGAAGCAAAATACAACTAGGGTCATACGTCTCAAAAGAGAATCTCAAAAAAATTCTCAAGAAAGAGCATAAAGATAGAAGCTACTTTAGTATGCTAGAATACATTCGCAAGAATGATAAGACAGCTACAGCCATACGAGAGGATTTTGATCTCCTACGTGATTTCTTCCCAGTAGAGTTAATTCGAGAAGTAGAAGATTTCTGCTACAGGATCATCCCAAAAGTGGAGAAATACGTGAAAGAACGAGGAGAATTAAAATTAACTCCCAGAAAACGAAGAGGATTTATTCTCGCCATCTTTAAATCGTTTTGTAGAAAGAATGGCAGAAAATTCACAAAAGAATTGCTTGAAGAAATCAATAAAAGATTTGATTATCAAAGATTAATCAAACTCTTCGAAATAGCAAAAGCAGAAAACAACTTGATTGCTTGGAATCTTCTTGTAAAGAAACCTGAAAAAGAAGGAAATGATTTACGAGTTTTCTACTTGAATGTTATAAATAACATAAATCGATTAAAGAAGGATCCAATTATCTCAGGAAATAAAGATTATTTAGAAATTGTTTCACTGACTCAAAAATATATCACAAGTTTCACTTCATCAAAAGAACTCAAAAAAGCATTGTCTAAATTAATCAAACATCAAGATTTGGATTTCGCTTCGAGGCTTATCATCTGGTCCGTCGCCAAGCATTTTGCAAAAGAGAAATTCGATTACAATTTTCGCAATCCTGAATCTGTCCCAGGATGGCTGACACTCTTCCTCGTCGAGAGCTCAAATACAGAAAATCAAGAAGAAGCAATACCAATAAGATCGCTTGCCTACACTTTTTGGTCAGAATTTAACCTACGTAACAAACTGAAAGAGAGTAACCTCTTTCCTGAAAGTGATGAAAAATAAAAGAAAAATCAATGGATGAACCGTTCTCGGTCAAATACGATACGTGAAAGGAGGGGGAATTTTTTCCCTTCTCTTTCATAAATAAATAGAATTTTAATGTTTCTTCTTGACGTTTCGAATGAAGTCAAGTTTGCGAGATGTAAGCTCTTTTTTCTCAATAGCTTCTTTGAACTTCTTATTCATAAGTTGTAAAATTTGTCGTGTGGTCTCTTCTTCAACACCATATTTATTGCTTAGAATCTTTTGAGTGCTATCCAAACTGTAGGCTTCTTGATGTGAAATATCTCGCTCCATGTTAGCTAATTCTTCGTTTGAAAAAACGCTTTTGAAGAACAAGAGAACACCCCTAATTATTGGCTCAGGTGTACCTAAGACCGTCTGCATGTAATTGTGGAAATAATCGTTTTCTTCTGACATAATCTTCACTCATATTAGTTTTATACGATATATAGGTTATTTACTATTATCTTTCTCTTTGTAATTCCTTATAAGACTTATCTTATTTTCGAAAGTTCATAATTCAAATAGATTTTTAATTATTTTTACAAATAATCACTGAAATTTTTTTCATTAATTTTATTTGGATGTTGAAGTGAGATTTTTAAAGCAAGTGTAAAATTGTATCTTCATCAGAGTTTGGCGTACAAGGTCTTTTTTTGTCGCCCCCCGGCAAAATGATTCCTTTCTAGGACCAACTCTGTGAATATTTGAGCTGATCAAATATTCTTTTTGGACTGTGTGTCCCTCGTTTTCTGAGGGATGCATCTAATTCTTCTTACATAAAGTTCTGTTTTCTTAACATAAATTCTTTAAACTAGCGCTGCTTTCAGAAAGGTTAGTGGTTTTGGATAGTTGTCGGAAATGCTTTAATAAAAAAATATTCAATCCAAAAACATGGTGTGATAAAATTGGGCATCTACAAAGATCTTGAAGGGAAAAGGGTCGTCATCACTGGTGGAGCTAGTGGTATTGGGTTTGCTACGGCAGAACGTTTTGTTGATGAAAAATCCAAGGTTGTTATTATTGATTGGGATCGTGAAGCGCTAGATAAAGCAGCAACCGAAATTCCTCAGTTAAAGGGTGGAGTACATGCTGATGTCAGCAATCCTAAGGATGTTGAGCTAGCATTCAAACAAATTGATGAACTCCTTGGAGGTATTGATATTCTAATTTCTAACGCGGGAATCAGTTTTCGCAATCCCTTTCTAAAAATCGATTACGAGCAATGGTCAAAGGTTCTCCGGGTGAATCTTGATGGAATGTTTCTTTGTTCGAAAGAGGCCATTGTAAGAATGAAGAAGCAGCGTTCCGGAGTCGTTTTGTTAACAGCTTCAACAAATGGAATGGAAGGACACTCGTATTACGCTGACTATAATTCTTCCAAAGCAGGAGTTATGCTTTTAGCTAAGACTTTAGCCTTGGAATTTGCTCCTTGGTTGAGGGTTAATGCTATTTGTCCGGGCTATGTTTTGACCCCGATGCAAAAAACTGAATATACTCCTGAAATGTTAGAAGAAGTCAATGCTAAAATTCCTTTGCAACGTCATGCTGAACCTGCAGAAGTTGCAGGATTATTCGCGTTCTTGGCTTCAAATGAAGCCAGCTATATCACTGGTCAAGCTATAGCTATAGATGGTGGCGAAACTGCTGGACCGTATACTCCTATGGATGAGTGATTTTCGAGTTAAAAATGTAGAAATTTATGGAAGTTGAAAGATAATGGTTTCAAAAAATAGTCGTATATTAGATCATATTTCCTTAGATGGAAAAGTTGCTATTGTAACTGGGGGATCTTCCGGTATCGGGTTAGCATCTGCTGAGCTATTAGCAGAAGTCGGTGCTACTGTAGTAATATTAGATATCAATGAGGCTGCGGGTATTAAAGCAGTTGATCAAATTAAGAAATCAGGTGGAAAAGCTAAATTTCTCTTTTGTGATGTTTCCTCGGATTCAGATTGCAAACAAACAATTCATGCAATCCATAAAGAGTTTGGGAGAATAGATGTTCTATTTAACAATGCTGGTGTGATGCGACGAAAGAACGTGGTGAATTTAGAGGAAAAAGACTGGGATTTAATGATTAATGTTAACCTAAAGTCTATCTATTTGCTTTCTCGGTATGTTATCCCAATTATGATTGAAGGCAAAGGTGGGAGTATAATTAACAATGGTTCTGGCTGGGGCATTAAGGGAGGACCAAATGCAGTTGCTTATTGTGCAGCGAAAGGCGGGGTCGTAAATATGACTCGAGCAATGGCTATCGATTTTGGAAAGCAAGGGATTCGTGTTAACTGTGTTTGTCCAGGCGATGTTGATACTCCATTACTTCGAGGAGAAGCAAAACAATTAGGGTTAGATGTAGAAGAATTCATGAAAGAAGCAGCAGACAGACCTCTTGGACGAGTTGGTGATGTAAAAGATGTTGCTCATGCAGTTCTTTATCTTGCTAGTGACCTTTCAAGTTGGGTGACAGGCACTTTCCTTATCGTTGATGGTGGGGGATTAGCTTAATCATATGATACAATTTATTGGTGGTTCAATTTTATGGTTAAAGAAACGAAACTCATTCATCCTTACATTCCGAATTCTGTTCCAGAAGTTAAAGCAAAAATGCTGGAAGAAATTGGAGTAAAGGATATAGAAGAACTCTACGAGGACATTCCTGAGGATTTAAGGTTCAAAGGTAAACTGAATTTACCTGATCCTTTTCCCTCGGAATATGGACTCAAAAAACATGTAGAAGGAATTTTAGGAAAAAATAAGACTTGTCAGGAAAACCTTAGCTTTCTGGGTGGTGATTGTTGGCAGCACTACGTTCCAGCAATTTGTGATGAAATTAATCAGCGATCCGAATTTCTGACAGCATATGCCGGGGAACCATACGAAGATCATGGAAGATTTCAAGCATGTTTTGAATACGCAAGCATGATGGGCGATCTTTTAGAAATGGATGTCGTAAATATCCCAACTTTTGATTGGGGGCAAGCTGCAAGTACTTCAATACGTATGGCAGGAAGAATAACCGGTCGTTCGGAAGTATTAATTTCTAAATCTATTTCTCCAGATAGACTCAAGATAATTCAAAACTATTGCAAACCAGTTGTAGATGTAAAGTTTGTTGACTTCGATTTGAAAACTGGACAACATAATCTTGCTGACTTGAAAACAAAAATATCTTCAAAAACTGCATGTATTTACTTTGAGAATCCCTCGTACCTGGGTTGTATAGATGATCAAGGCAAAATTATTTCAGATATCGCTCACAAACAAGGCGCTTTAAGCGTAGTAGGATTAGATCCAATGTCCTTGAGTGTTTTAACTCCTCCAAGCAATTACGGAGCGGATATTGTTTGTGGTGATGTTCAAGCTTTTGGTATTCACATGCAATTTGGTGGAGGGCTTGCTGGTTTTATCGCCACTCATGACGATGAATGCTTTGTGAGCGAGTATCCATCGAGGTTATTTGGTGTTACTAAAACTGCCGTTGAAGGCGAATGGGGATTTGGAGATGTGTTTTATGATCGAACTTCTTTTCATGGTCGAGAAGAAGGAAAAGAGTATGTTGGTACAGCTGCAGCATTGTGGGGAATAACTGCTGGCGTTTACTTGGCTTTGGTTGGCCCTCAAGGATTACAAGAATTGGGACAACTTATTCTACAAAAATCACAGTATGCAATAAAGAAACTCTCTGAAATAAAAGGAGTAAAAATTCCTTTCCAGAAATCACCTCACTTCAAAGAATTTGTTGTGGATTTCAGTGGTTCTGGTAAAACAGTAGAAAATGTGAACAAATCTTTACTTAAGAAAGGTATTTTTGGTGGTAAAGATGTCTCTGCAGAATTTCCTGAATTAGGGAAATGCGCAGTCTATTGTGTAACCGAAGTGCACACAAAGGAGGACATAGATCGACTTGTCCAAGCTTTGGATGAGTGCTTGAACTAAGGAGAACCTGAAAGGAGTTAAGAAAGATGACCAAAAAAACCGGAGTAAGAAATTTCCATCAAGCAAAATGGGATGAACCTATTATTTATGAACTAAGCAATAAAGGAGAACGAGGCATACTATTTCCTAAGATTGAGAAAGAAATAGAGGAAATTGTCGGTGATGGATTTTCTACAATCCCTGAATCGATGAGAAGAAAAGAACCTCCTCATCTTCCAGAGATATCTCAAATGCGAGTTCTCAAACATTATCTTCGTATGTCCCAGCAGACTCTTGGTGCTGATTTGAATGTGGATATTGGACAAGGAACGTGCACCATGAAATACAGCCCAAAAATCAATGAGAAATTTGCTACTTCTCCAAAATTCACAACCCTTCATCCTTCGCAAGATGAAAGCACAGCACAAGGCACCCTTGAAATAATGTATAAACTAGACTTGTTTCTTAGAGAAATCTCAGGGATGGACAAATTTACCGTTCAACCAGCAAGTGGGAGTCAAGCGATTTTTACAATAGTGTCCATAATCCAAGCTTACCATGAATCCAGAGGAGAAGGAGAAAAACGAGATGAAATTATTACAACTATGTTTTCGCATCCTTCTGATGCAGCAGCACCGGATATTAAGGGGTACAAAGTCATCAGTATCTATCCTAACGAAGATGGATTGCCAGATGTCAAAGCTCTGAAAAAAGTGGTTTCAGAACGAACAGCGGGATTACTGATAACCAATCCGGAAGATACAGGAATCTTTAATCCGCATATCAAAGAATTTACAAGAATTGTTCACGAAGCGGGTGGGATTTGTGGCTATGACCAAGCAAATGCTAATGGTATACTAGGAATTACTAGAGCAAAAGAAGCGGGATTCGATCTCTGTTTCTTTAATCTTCACAAAACTTTCTCATCGCCGCATGGCTGCGGAGGTCCAGCTTCCGGAGCTCTTGGAGCAACTAAGGAATTTATTGATTATTTACCTGTTCCTTTAGTAGAATTTGATGGAAAGAAGTATTATTTCGAACATAATCTTCCAAAGAGCATTGGCAAAGTTCGAGGATTTCATGGTGTAATTCCTGCTGTTTTGAAGGCTTATTCTTGGATTATGAGTTTAGGTCGTGAAGGTTTAGTGGAAGCTTCTCGTATAGCTGTTCTCAACAACAATTATCTTTTGAAAAAAGTGTTGGAAATTCGCGGAGCAAGTGCTCCTTACGCGAAAGGTAGACATCGCATAGAACAAGTTCGTTACAGCTGGGAACAACTTTACAAAGACACTGGAATCACTACTGAAGATGTCACTTGCCGAATGGCTGATTTCGGGTTTCACATGTGGTCTTCTCATCACCCCTTTATTGTTCCTCAACCTTTCACTCTTGAACCCACGGAGTCTTACTCTAAAGAAGAGATCGATGAATACATTGCAGGACTGAAACAAGTGGTAAAAGAAGCATATGAGAATCCAGAGATAGTTAAGAATGCTCCACATAGGAGCGTTGTTCATAAGTATGACCACGAACCTTTAGATGATCCTAAAAGATGGGCAATTACGTGGAGAGCTTATCTTAAGAAGAATAAAAAGTAAGTCTGTTAAAAGATGATTAGAATTGAGGAAACTAGGTCTAATAGTTAATCCTATTGCTGGCATGGGTGGCAAAGTTGGTCTTAAAGGAACTGATGGTTTAGCAATTTTGGAACAAGCTAAGAGTCTTGGTGCAAAACTGGAATCACCGAAACGAGCAATTGAAGCTATTGAAAGACTTGCTTCCCTCAAAAACGAAATCGAAATTATTACCTATCCTGGAGATATGGGTGAAAATGCCGCTAGGTTCTGTGGCTTTAAACCGAAAGTTATCGGTTCCATAGAAGAAGGGAATACCACAGCTACTGATACACAACAAGCTGCTAAGGACCTCAGAGAACTAAAAATCGATCTTTTACTTTTTGCTGGAGGAGATGGCACTGCTAGAGATATCTATAATGCAGTTGGCAAGGATCTAGTTGTATTAGGCATCCCAACAGGAGTCAAAATGCATTCAGCTGTCTACGCTTGCAATCCAATGAGAGGTGGAGATCTTGCTGCTCTATATCTCCGAGGAAAAGTAACCGAGGTAAAAGAAGCTGAGGTTATGGATATAGACGAAGAGGCTTTCAGAGCGGGTTTTGTTTCAGCGAAGCTTTATGGGTACTTGAAAATCCCGTTTGAGAAAAGACATGTCCAAGGAATGAAATCCGGAAGTTTAGGAAACGAAAATTATGCTCAAGAAGCAATTGCTGAGGTTATTATAGAAAACATGGATGAGAATTATTACTATATTATTGGACCGGGAACAACTACTAGACCAATCATGGAGAAATTAAAGTTAGAGTATACGCTTTTAGGTGTTGACCTTATTCATGGAAAGAAACTCATTGGTAGGGATTTAAATGAAAAAGGATTGCTTGAACACATAAGAGGGAAGAAAGCTAAACTAATAATCACACCAATTGGAGGGCAAGGATACTTGTTTGGCAGGGGTAACCAACAAATAAGTTCAGAAGTAATTAGGGAAGTTGGAAAAGATAATATTCTTGTTGTAGCCACAAAACAGAAAATTAACTCTCTAAACGGTCGACCTTTTCTCGTTGACACAGGGGATAAGGAATTAAACCAATTATTAAGTGGCTATGTAACTGTAACAACAGGTTTTCGTGAAAAGATAGTTTATAAAATCGATTTTTGAATAATAATTATGATATTAAAATTAACTAGATTAATTTGAAAGATGGTTCTGCAATCGATTTGATAGGATTGCAGATCGATTATCTTCCAGTCATTAAGAGATATTTCATTCTTGCTTTTTCTTTATCTTGCTTGATTTTCTTTTGAAGTTCTTTTCTTTTCAACATTTTTTGTATCCTCCAATTATTTCTTAAGAAGAAATTAAACAGCCAGTATAGAGGGACATCCTAAATCTGGTTCGTTCGATTTCCTTTCTGATTTGTTCCTTAATCTTTTGTTTTGTTTTAGTCATTTTTTTTATTCTCCAAGTTTTGTTCTTGTTTATACTACCTCCTAAATCATATATAAAGCGGATTCACTTTTTTAGAACTCAACTAAGAGACTCATTTAGAGGTCACAAGTTGTTACTCGAGATTGTTTCTAGAAGCAATTTTCAGGTCTGTTTATTTTTTCGAGTAAGATTTTTTAGAATAACGTGGTTTTCCGGGTCTGCTTTGTTGAGGATGCCTTGGTTTTTGTGGTGGTTTATCCAATAAATACACAATATCTCCCTTCTTAGTTTGTGCTTGAGCGCCCCTAGTATTGATTACAATATATGGAGCTGCTGCTGGTCCGATAACATCTACCACTTTTCCCAACCTCTTTATTTCTTGGTTGACAACTTGTATGCCAATTCTATGTGGTTTTGTTGATCGTACTAAGAAAGTTCCTTTCTTGCTAATCGTAGTCACTTTACCAAGTTTCTTCAGGGGTTACACTTCCGGCTTATAGTTTCTTAAAAAACGATAATTAATTAGCGAGATTTTTGTCTATAGACACTGCCCTTCTTTACTTTTTTCTTCTTATCAACAGGTTTCTTTGTGGCTTTTGGTTTTGGTACATTCACTTTTGAGAGGTTTCGAGCTATTTCTCGTATTTGTTCCTCTTTGGAACCATCTTTTGTTATTAGTACTCTTCCTCTTTGTTCATACCAAGTTTTCGAGTAATGTTTCTCTGAGTCTAGAAATGTTTCGTACCCTGCTTTTTTAGCTGCTAAAGCAACCCTCTTTAGCTCTGGGGCGTCAAATGCTAATTTTGTTGGTACTCTTCGACCCATTCGCCAAGTTAGGTTTTTATCGAAATACTTTGGATAAATTACTCTGAGATTTCTTCTTTCTGCGGTTTTTCCTTTCTTGGTTTTACTACTTTTAGACAATTTTTCTTCCTCGCTGTTTCCTTTTGAGGTGGTTGGTAATTTAAAGGTTATTTTCTCCCTTTTATATTATTGCTTTTCTTTTCTATTGGAGGTTTGTTACTATAGTTTTTAATATGAAAGGATTTCTCCATCTCACATGTTGAATACACAAATTTATCAATAAAAGGTAGTTGTTTTAGTTGTTAAGAAAAACTTGAGGTACTATCATTGCATGAATTCTCAACTGCGGTTGGTGTTGTAGAGACGATTACTGATGTTGCTAAAGAACACAAAGCAACTAGAATTAAGAAAGTGGAATTAGTGGTTGGTGAATTTTCTATGCTTAATAACGAACAGTTAAAGTTTGCTTTTGAGATTGCAGCCGAAGGCACCTTAGCAGAGAAAGCAGAGTTGATAATTGAATCACAGAAAGGGGAAATTGATTGTAAAAATTGCGGGTTTAAAGGACCTGTTGAAACACAGAAGAAGGATGTGGATCATTTCGTAGTTGATTTAGTGAATATCTTTGAGTGCCCAAAATGCAAGTCCAATAATACTAAGATCAGTGGTGGAAGAGATGTCTATGTTAAGAATATTGAAGTAGAACTTGGGACAAAGTGATTTGCAATCAAAAGCATGCCTACTCGAAAGAATTTTTATATACTTCTGAGTTCTTTTTTTCTCGAGAGTTAAAAATCTGGGATTCAAATGGTATTAAGTTGGATAAATTATCTCAGTTTAATTGCAGGAGCTTCTAGTTTCATTATGCTAGTAATTATTACTACAATTGTTTTGAAGAGGAGTCCAACTGAAAAGATAAATTGGTTGTTCGCAAGTAGTTTCTTCTTCCTAGCAATAAGTTATGTTTTTTTACCACTTGGAGCTTTTGTTTATTCGCAAAGTGAACCTACTGCTATGCTAGTACTTACAAAAATCTATACCTTGTTTTTAATTATTGGTTTAATATTGCTGATGCTTAGTTCGATAGCTTTCAATTATGGAACTCATTTTGCTTTTAGATGGGAAATAATTGTGCCATCACTTCTCGTTATTTTAACAATAGGTGGACTATTATTTGGATTAACTAATACAAGCTCTAATCTTTGGTATTCCATAAAGTCTGGTGGTGGGGAATCTGCAGATATCCAAACTTCTCTTTTCTTCATGGTGATATTTTATCCCATTTGTATAACTATGATTGTAATAATCTACATTTATTTCTCACGAGCTCTAAAACACACCCAAGATGAAAACATTAGGTTTTGTTTAAAATATTTCTTAACTGGATTTAGCCTTAGTATAGCATCATTAATTCCAAATATTCTATCAAATGTTCTCGCTAGTGTTTGGGATAATGCTCAAATTTTAAATGGCATTGAATTCATATTCGTAGGAATAGGAATGTTGTTTATGCTCTTAGGGTTCTTTGTCAAGTCTAAAAAAGTGGATGAAAACTTAACAACTTGTGATTGAATTCTATTTTATCCATTCTTCTGCAAAATCACCGATCCAAGCAAAACCAATTGCTCCTGGACCAAGATGAGTTCCTACAACTGGACCTATTTCACCAATCAGAACATCAGTTGGGGCATCGGGTAGTTCTTTAATTATTTTCTCAAATTCAAGTGCTCTTGCAAGATCGTGACTGTGTCCTACTATAATTGAATCAGATTTTTTATTCGCAACGATTTTTTGAGCAACATCCTTTAGGATTTCTAATGCATGTTCTTTACCCCGGACTTTCCCTGGAGATTTTATTAGGCCGTTTTCAATACGAACTATTGGTTTTATAGATAAAACAGAACCTATCAACCATGAAATCGTGCTAATTCTCCCACTTTTCTTCAAGTACTTTAAAGTATCAACTACACCAATCAATTGGGAATTTGGAATAAGAAAATCATTTATGGTTTGTAATATTTCTTCTTTTGAAGCCCCATCCTTAGCCTGTTTTGCAGCAAGATAGGTTATTAAGCCCATTTCCAAAGTGACTGTTTCTGAATCAATAATAGTAATCCCCTCCTCAAAGAAATTTTTAACAACCAAAGTAGCTGTAGAAAACATTGCAGAGAGTTTCTTAGATAAAGTGAAAACAATTGCTTCATCAGAGGTTTTAAGGGCATTATCAAACGCTGTCTTAAATACTTTAGGTGCAGGTACTCCAGTCGAAGACATTTCACCTTTTGATAAACGCTGATAAAATTCATCATTACTAATATCATAATGAGAGAATATTTGATCGTCAAAAATTACATTCGCAGGGATGATTTCGATATCGAGATTTTTTATGGTGGAAATAGGAAGATCACAAGTGGAATCAGCTACAATTTTTACCTTTGCCATTAATCTATCTCCTTAATACATGTTGTATAATTACATTAAGACTATATATATTGAATCTATATCGTTTAAAAACGTGAAATTTTTATCAATTATGGTAGATAATTGAAAACTTTTTTGTATTTCTAGTGCCATTTTTCTTTGAACAGAAGGCAAATGCTATGGTTGGAATAGGTCTTATAATTTTACTTGCGATAGTACAAGGATTATTGGAATGGCTACCTGTTTCTAGTGAAGGTCAAGTCGTTCTTATCCTAAACTGGTTTGGAGAACCAACCAATGCAGTAGCAATTGCACTGTTTCTCCACATTGGAACAATGCTTGCTGTCTTAGTACGATTCAGGAAAGATTTCTTTTTACTCTTTAATCTTAAATCAAGGAAGAAAGAAGAAAATGAAAAAAATGCTGAAGGACAAACAATAGAAAATGATTCAATTGAAGAAGAAAAGTTCACAGAATCTGAAAAAAGAAAAATCCTCTGGAAATTCCTTCTTATAGCAACAGCAGGAACAGCTGTTATTGGAGTTCCACTTCTTCTTGTGATTAAGTTTTTACTACAAGAAGGTGATCTCTATTTTGCGAATGGTCGATTAGCTAGTGGGGACATTATAACATTAATTATTGGCATTTTCTTGATTGCTACTGGAATATTCATTTTAGTATCACGAAGAAAAACTGCAAGAAAATCTCTTTATGAAATGAAAAATTGGGAAATGCTGATTGTTGGGTTAGCTCAAGGTCTTGCTATAATTCCTGGAATCTCACGTTCAGGTACAACTATTGGTACTATGTTGATTGAAGGTGTAAATGAAGAAGATTCTTTACGCGGAAGTTTTCTCCTAAGCATTCCAGCAATCATTGGTGGGAATATTCTAATCATCATCATAGATTTGGTACAAGGAGATTATTCATTTGAAGGGATCCCCTGGTATGGAATGATTTTGGCAATTGTAATTTCAGCAGTTGTAGGTTTCGCTACGATAGAACTATTTCTGAGATTAGCAAAGAAAGTGAATTTTGGATGGTTCTGCATTACTATTGGAGCACTAGCATTAGTCATTACTCTAATCATAATAATATTAACACTGATTACAACAACAGCAGTATGAAGATACGAAAAGAAATTATTTGGGGAACTTTATAAAACCAATGGGCAAATTAGCTCGTTTCCATTCTGCAGCTTGTCCTTGAAGATTCATTTCAAGAGGTTTCTTGCCATCATTCCCGACCACTAACATAACTGTACCATCTATTGATTGTTGCCAAAAGAGATTTAGCCATTTATCAGTTCGTCTCATAATTTTTGAAGCTATATCCTCTGGGGGGTTCATGGAATATCTTTCGTACATCTCATCGAAATCAGCGAAATGTAGAACAAGCAAATCATTTCTGTTAATTGCTTTAATCGCTTGCACATAGATATTAACGTCTGATTTTTCTGCTTGTACTAGTGATTGTTCATTTGTTATCTTGGGAATATCTTCTTTTCGGGCAATCGCCTTTACTTGTTTTCCATTGAAATTAAGTGCAGAAAGCAAATTAAAGGTAAGACTATCTTTACTGAAAAAAGTAGATTCAAGCATTGGACCTGAAAGCGATTTCATTTTGGATTCTGTGTCTATGAGCAAAAGATTTTCTAGATTCTTAATCATCCAAGTTGGTTGGTAAGTAATTACTTCAAATAGACTAAAATTATCAATCATTACAAGAATGACTTGATCAATAGTAATATCTGGGAAATTTAGTTCTTCAACTGCGGGCAAATAGAATGGACGACCTACTTTTAACAGTTTCACAATTATAGAAGGTAATTGACTAGCAGTGATATTATAGGTTTTTAAACCAAGATCTTCCGCAATTTCCAATGATGAGACCCCACTTTTTCTTGAAGATTTTACTTCAATATTGATAATAAATCTATCACTTTCCATCTAATTATCTTTCGATACAAGAAAATTTAGCTTTTTTTGGTGTAAATCTCATAAACGAACGAAAGAGAATTATGAGGAGAATTTATGAAGAATTCATCTCACTTACAAAAAGGTTTTAGTAATCTTCATGAATTAATTATGAAAGAGAAAGGTAGATAGAAATGGTTGACAAGAAAGAAGGAAAAGAAATCGAAGAAAAAGGGAATATCGGAACAGAAGCTGATATAGAAGACTTGATTTCTTTGGAGGAAGATACTAGAGAGCCCAGAAGCTTATGGTCTATAATCAAATTACCTTGGTATGAATTCCTAATTGTAGGATTTCTTCTTGTAGCAACTATCACTATGTTTATCCTAAACGGGAAAATTGGAACTATAGGAACACTAATCGGAGTAGTAATTACTGCTGCACTTCTTGGCTTGTGGCTAGCCTTCAGACCAAGCGAATGGGCAGTGGATGGTTTAGATAATATTATGCGAACAATTGGATTAACCGCATACGTAGCAGGTGTAGTTTCTAGTTTAGCCAGTAATTTGCCTGAAGCAGTTGCAGCAGGTATAATGCTTATTAAAGGAAAATTTGGTGAATATGCTGGAACTGAGATGGGGCATGAATTAGTTATTACAGCATTTTATACGACACTTGCAGCAGCAGGTTTCAATGCGATTCTTCTAGGTATTGTTGTTCTTGTTGGTTCGAAGAAGAAAGGATATATTGAAATAAAGAAAGAATCGATTATGGCCGAGGGAGTTTTACTCAGATGGGGTTTTGTAGCCATGTTGTTAACATTCGGAATAGCTGCAGTAGAACTTCTACGTGAGATATATGATCAAGTTCAATTAGAAAATCCTTTTGATGGTATGAATTTGGAAGGAGAGCTTCCTCAAATGGCAGGTATTGCTCTTGTTGTAAGCTATTTGATTTATCTTGTTTATTTAATTATCAAAAGCAAAGAAGCAAAAGCTTTAGAATTATATGATGGAGTAGAAAAATCCACTAAACCTACTAGAAGCGAATTAGATGACAAAATGCCAGATACAAAGAAAATTGCTTCAAAAATTGAACTCACAGAGCATGCTCATCGTAAAATCTTGGACACTCCTGAGGAAATTAATATTGTAGATCCAGATTGTCCATCATCAGCTGATACATATGTTGGTTCTGGGAAAGCTGTCGATAATCCATATATTACTGCTCCAACAATGGAGCGCCCACATCTTACCATGAAAGCTGCTGTTGTTTTAGTACTTATAGGTATTACTGGTATCGGCGGTGGTGGTTTCTTACTTAGCAGAGCTGTAGAAATGGTGCTACATGAAACAAGTATACATGTGGGCCTAATGGCACTAATTGTTGGTTTTTCAGGAGCCATTCCAGAACATGGAATTGCAGTAGTAGCTGCTTCTAAAGGTAAAACAGATATTGCTCTAGGGAATATCCTTGGAGGAATACTACAAATGACTTTATTGGTATTTGGAGCATTTGCAGCAATTGTAACAGTACCTATTGATGTTTTCATGCTCTTCCAAATTATCGCATTAGCAGCTATAATATGGTTTGTTAAAAAATCAATGTCAGATGACAACAGGATTACGGTATTTGAAGGAATAATGATCATTCTGGCTCAGCTATTCGCGTTCCTACTGCTGATTGGTGAA
Organism: Candidatus Heimdallarchaeota archaeon; assembly: GCA_019058165.1. Classification (GTDB taxonomy): domain Archaea; phylum Asgardarchaeota; class Heimdallarchaeia; order JABLTI01; family JABLTI01; genus JABLTI01. Next base: position 1,637 of record JAHLVZ010000046.1, on the reverse strand, counting down.
TTTACGGGTATAACGATATTCTAAACATAAGATAGGAAGGTCAAGTTCAGTGGCATTAAGTAATGCTGAAAAAAACTCCAATGGTATAAATTCGATATTCACAGATGACAATAAAAGAAAAAATCGAGGTTATACTAAAAGCGACTTTCTAATCATTAGTTTAACAATTCTAATCACGTTATTTGGATTCTTGTTTAGAGCTTGGAGACTCTTCAGAGAAGGAATGCCAACCGCTTACGATGGTTGGTTTTACTTGCGCCATATGCGTGAGGTGTTTTATGAAGGATGGTTTGATCTAGGAAATATTGCTCGAGATCCTCCGGGATTTACATTTATTCTGATAATGGCAGAGTATTTATTGGGTACAAATGGTGAACCGTTTATTTGGGCTATTTTTGTTTTCCCCCAAATAATTTGTTCTGTGCAGCTTATAATTTTCTTTGTTTTAGCAAGAAGATTGACTGGTTCAAAAACTGTAGCTTTATTATCCATGTTCTTTATGTCTTTCTTTGGTCTTATTGTTTATAGAAATCAAAATGTAGCGCCCGAAGTTGCCGTTCTGGGAATTGTGCCTTTTGTGGTCTTCTATCTTTATCGCTATTTAGAGAGTAAAGATATTCGAATGATAGTTCTTGCAATACTCATGACTGTGGTTATTACTTTAGTTCATCATCTGACAACAGTTATGGTTCTTGCCATCTGGCATGTTGTTTTACCTTATGATGTGCTTTTCAGGCGTTTTAAAACTAAAACAGCTAATTGGAAGAATATCCTGATTAACCTCGGAATTCTTGTTGCAATTGATCTTTTTGTTATACTCTACTGGGTTTTTGGATTGAACGGATTTCCTCTTTCATTTTTACAAAGTGCTTTTTCTGTTCTGTTTACAGGAATATCACTTAGCACGACGTTCATCATGATTTTCGGAGGGTTGTTTCTTCTTGCACTTGGATTTTCAGTTCTCTTTTATAATTTTGAAAGAAAGAAAATCAACATAGCAATAATTGTCTTTAGTACCGTTGGTGTTATCGCCATTTTTATTTTTGCAATGTTTTTTGGAGCAGCAAGTCCAGATCAAACAATTTGGGCTGGAATTCTTGCAGGAACACCTATCCTAGTTACTCCACCACTAGCAGCTCTAGGATTAATTTCTTTACCTAACGCAAATAAGACAAGAAGTCGTGTTATCCGTGGTTGGGTTTTAAGTCAACTAGCTATTATATTGGTGACAGCTGCTATCCCAATTATGTCTAGTATACTTGGAAGATTAGCATTGTATATTATGGGAGTATTTGTTTTACTGTCTGCGATTGCGATATTTAACATTCTAAGAAAAGTGAAACTTCAGAAATGGAAAGCATTGACTTTGATTGCATTAATTGGAGCAATGGCTCTTACTACAACTTATTCGTATCCAAAACCAGAGAACAATTGGGGGCAGCAAGAAGTTTATTGGCAAGCAGAATTTGCAGCTATTGATTTCATTATTTTTGTTGAAAACTTGAGTTACCCATCTTGGGTTGAAGGACAAAACATCATTGTTGATTCAGATTTCAGATTGGCAGCTATTGTAGAAGGTTATTGTAATCTGGGAGCTACCTTTGAAATTGGGAATGCGAGTTGGCTGACGACGATAC
>JAHLVZ010000210.1 GCA_019058165.1 Candidatus Heimdallarchaeota archaeon | reverse complement strand
TAATGTGAGCTGGGACAGACCATTTACTCGAGTATTTAGTTTTCATTGGTTTTCAACTGTTTACAAGCTACTCTTTATTTAAGTAATTACTTCTAAATCTCTTTAACCAGAAAAACTTTTTAATTTCAATAAGTTACTACTGAGAGAATAAGAATCTATTACTATAAATGACAACTATTAACAGGAGAAATTAGTCAGAAATGACAGAAGTACTAGCTATCGAAGATAAGACAGAATATTCTTTTAGCAAATTTATTGGATCTTTAGCTCTAGTAATTATTGTGTATGCAATTGCTTTTGGAGCTGCATTTGGTATTGGTTTTGGTTTAACAAAATTGGGTTGGCATACGTTATGGATAACACTTGTTGCTGATGTTGGTGCTACAATTGTGGTGTTCATTTTTAGCGTTATTTTCAATAATGTCAGTTTTTACGATCCTTATTGGAGTGTCCAACCAATTTTTATTGCTGTATACTGGATGTTGATTAATCCTGCAACTGGACCTCAACTAATGCGACAAATAATAGTCGTAAGTTGCGTTTCTTTCTGGGGTGTAAGATTAACTCTTAACTGGATTAGAGGTTGGAAAGGCTTACATCATGAAGATTGGCGTTATGTTAAATACCGAAAAGAACAACCCAAGCTTTTCTGGTTTATTGCTTTTACAGGTTTAGAAATGATGCCTACATTAATTGTATTCCTTGGTTGTGTGGCAATGTATCCTGCTATAGCTATTAGTACGAAAGCGTTCAATTGGGCAGATGTAATTGCTATTATCATAACTATTGGTGCAACGTGGTACGAATTCATAGCAGATGAACAAATGAAAATTTTCTGTAAAGTGAATCCTGAAAAAAACAAGGTGATGGATGTAGGATTGTGGGCAGCTTCAAGACACCCAAATTATTTTGCTGAAATCAGTTTCTGGCTAGGATTATTTTTCTTTGCTTTAGCAGCTGATTACACTTGGTGGTGGACAATTGTAGGTTTTGTTGCTATGGTTATTCTATTCTTAGTTGTGAGTATACCTCTGATTGAGAAGAAGCAACTTGCTAAAAGACCTGAATATGCAGAATATGTTAAACGTGTATCTAAGATTGTTCCTTGGTTTCCGAGAAACTGAAACCATTCCTCTCTTTTTTTTCTTTTTTATTCTAAGTAGAGAGACATACCTGGATGACCCACTTTAAATCCTCTTTTTTCATAAAGTGGTTTACCCATCGGTGTAGCATATAATTTGATAGCAATTATATCTCGATTCTTTGTTTCTTCTACTAGCTTCTCCAAAATTGCAGTACCTATCCCCTTATTTCTCCACTCAGGTTTAGTATACATATTCATGATATATGCTTCTTTACCACTCATATTCCAGAATTGAGGTACTCTCTGAATAGTGATTAAACCACTAGTAGCAATAATCTCATTATTTGCAATAGCTAACCAAGCAATGAAATTTCCAGATGACATTTCCTTCTCAAGATAGTTGCACATAACTTCTCGATATTCATCTATTCTATCCTTGGTGTATTCAAGACGAATTTCTTTTATGAATTCAATTCTTAATTCAGCTAATTGTGGAATATCATCTTTGGTTGCTAATCTTAAAGAGAACATAATATAAAATACTCTTAATACATTTTAATATCTAATGGCAATCTCATCTTTTGATGAGATAAATACAAGAACTTAATTGTTAGAATCTAACGATTGAAGCGAGGTAATTTACATGTCCAAGAGTGCTCCTAGTAAACGATCAACAAAAACAAGGATTCCCATTGTGAATCTTGATCGTTGCCAACCTGCTACTTGTGGGCATGCATGCGTTAAGATTTGCCCTTTGAATAAGAAAACAAAAGTTGTTTACCCAGATAAGGTTACAAAGAAAGCAAGAATCAATAGTAAGAAGTGTATAGCTTGCGGAATTTGTGTTAATATTTGTCCAACCCATGCAATTTCTATGGTGGGTTTACCTGTTGAATTGAAAGATAAGCCAATCCATCAATTTGGCGAAAATTCCTTTCGTTTGTATGGTTTACCGTTTCTTGTTAAAGGTAAAGTTACAGGTTTAATTGGTGCAAATGGTATTGGTAAAACAACTGTTATGGAAATTCTCTCTGGGAAATTGGTTCCAAATGGTGGAAACTATCAATTAGAAGATTTGGATTTGAATTTTGTTTTATCGAATCTTCAGCTCTCAGTTCAGAAGGCATATTTTAGATCACTAAAAAATAAACGAGTGAAAATTTCGTATAAAGAACAAGTTCTTTCCAAATACTTGAATGCGAAAGAATCGATTCAAGAAATTCTTGAGAGAGAGGATGAGTTAGGACAAAATAAAATACTGATAAAAGATTTGCAATTAGAGAATTTTCTAGAAAGAAAATTTGAGCATTTATCAGGTGGAGAAAGACAAAGATTTGCTATTGCTGTAGCCTTAAGTAAAGATGCAAATGTCTATCTAATTGATGAACCTGGGAATTTTTTAGATATCAAGCAACGATTAAAACTAGCGAGTCTTTTCCATCGACTAGCAAAGCAAGATAAAACTGTTCTTGTAGTTGAGCACGATATTACTATTCTGGATTATCTTAGTGATCAGATACAAGCTCTTTGGGGGACTCCTCATGCTTTCGGAGTTGTTTCAGGAGTTAAAGGAGTCAAAGGTGGAATAAACGCCTATCTTACTGGTCATCTTAAGGAAGAGAATATCACCTTTAGGAGTAAAGGAATTTCATTTTTACGAGTTGTAAAGGAAAGAAAATGGGATACAATACCAATTTATGTTAAATTCACAACTTTATGGAAGAAGTTCGATAAATTCAGATTAAAAGTTTCTCCAGGGCAAGTGCATAAAGGCGAGACTCTTGTTATTATTGGTGAAAATGGGATAGGAAAAACAACTTTTGTTAAAATGCTTGCAGGAGTTTTAGCACCTGACAGAGGTTCAGCAGATGTTATGGCTACAGTATCATATAAACCACAGTTTATCACTAGAGATTATAAAGGAACAGTTAATGAATTTATTACAAATTTTTCCGGAAGATATACTGGTGAGCAAATTCTCAAACAAACTTTTTACCAACCACTAGGGATAGAACATCTTTTTGATAAACAAGTCAATGATCTAAGTGGTGGCGAATTACAAAGAGTGTATGTTGGAGCTTGTCTTACAAAGAGAGCAGATCTTTACCTTATTGATGAACCCGCTGCTTTTTTGGATGTAGAAGAGAGAATTAAAATTGCTCGAATAATTCGTAATGCAGCTAGTCTTTACAATGCTTCAGTTATAGCCATTGAGCATGATATGCAAATTGCAGACATTCTTGGAGATCGAGTCATGTTATTCTTAGGAGAACCTGGAGAGAAAGGATATACTGTGGGACCAATGGGTAAGCGAGATGGTATGAACCATTTTCTAAGAACATTGAATATTACTTTTAGACGTGATGCTGAAACTGGGAGAGCAAGGATCAATAAAGGTGGGAGTAGGTTAGATCGTGAGCAAAGAGAAAGCGGGGAATTCTTCTTTGAACGAAACTAATTATTTGAATTCATTTATGGTATGTAAAAAGTTCTGAATAATCCTTTGTTTTCAGTTTTTCAATTATTTTATTCCTAATAAATGAAAGAATATTTGAAAAAAATTAAATCCTAAAAATCAAATATTTAAAGCAATTTAGAACTGTTTATCCACCTTGAAAAAATTAGAACAATAAATAAACCATATTTAAGGTGATTTTAATTGGAAAACATAAAACCTAAAAACTCTCAAAAAGAAACTAGAGTTGATAGAACTGATGAATCTTTAATTCCTTTTAAATATCCAATTCTATCCGTAATTTTCCTAGGAATTATAACCTTATTAGCCGTAACATCAACAGCTATTCTCCATTCAAACGAACAAGAATTTATTTTGGATCGATTTGTCGATATTAGTTCTTTCGAGCTTTCATTATTCGATACAATGGTTTATGTTGCTTATTTTATAGCTGGTCTAGTAATTGGGATATTATCTGATAAACTTGCAAAAAGAAAGCTTTTCGTACTAATTGGTAGTATTGGTGCTTCTATATTTTTTATTTTTATGACTTTAACATTAAATTATTTCCTCTTATTGTTCCTCAGATTTATTCAGGGTTGTTTTTCTATTATGGTTTGGCAAATGCTAATTACTATTATTTTGGATTTATCAACACCGAAAAATCGTGGGAAAAATATGGGTATATATGGTGCATTCTTAGCAATCGGAATGGGGTTAGGACCAATGCTTGGTGGTTTTATAGCAGAAGCAGGTGTATTTGTTCCATATTATGTTGCTTCCGGTCTAATGGTAATTGTATTA
>JAHLVZ010000209.1 GCA_019058165.1 Candidatus Heimdallarchaeota archaeon | reverse complement strand
GGATATGATTGATACCCCTCTTATTTTACCTTCTTTCGAAGACACAATGAGTAGCGAGTTAGTTCAATTATTGAATGAAACTCCGAGATTTGATGAAGGACAAGAAATTTTGCGAGAATTAGCTCAACAATGGCTTGCAGAAATAAATTCAGAAATCACAACTATCGAACGAGATTATGCTGGGAGAATTGCTCGTAGACAAAGTGAAGTTGAAACTCGACTTGTACAATACAAAGAGAAAATGGATCAAACAATTGATTCCAATCTCGAAAAGGCAAACGAAGCAACTTTCAGAGAATTATCTAAATTCGAATCTAGTACTTTAGGTTTAACAGGAATGATAAATCCAATTCAAGAGCACGCAAGGCAAATTCTTAATGAAGTACCATCTATTGAAACACCCAAATTCCAAGAAAGCATGAAGAGTTTTCTAAATAAATCCAAAGGCCAAATAGAAAATATTTCTTCAAAAGTTAAAGAAATGGACGATGATCGAAAAAATTTGGCAAAATCGATCAATGGTATCACTAAAAAATTCATGGATGCTAAACAAAGTGCAATTGATGAATATGAAAATAATAAGGCTGCAGCTGAAAGAGAAATTGATGAATTACGCATGACTCGAGATAGAGCATTGTCGAACCTTATGGAAATGCGAGAGAGTATAAAACAAAACACTGATTCTATTTGTAAGAAATTACAAAAAGTCCAACAGAATCGTAAGGAAGCAATAAACAAGTCGACAACAAGTAGTGGTGCAGATATTCCAACAGATATTATCATTTCATTATATTTGATAAAATTCCAAGAAAAGAATGATATTAGATACTTCGTAATACCACCCTTAATTGGTCAAAGAGGTAGACGCGGAGCTGATTACCCAAATGCTGAAATGGATTCAGCTATTATTGGTGGAAAGAAGGTTGCTGACAAGCTCGCGGAAGAATTAGTATTTAACCGAAGATTAAAAACCTCATTTGATGCTTTACGAGCAACCAACTACCTTGCAACTAGTGAATTTGTAGGGGCAGTTAGACAAGGATTGAATTACCTTGTGCAAAACGAAATGCTAAGTAAAAAAGGACCTAAAAGAATTTTAGAGCTCCTGAACAACTTAGATTTGTAGAATAGGTGAACACTATGGATGAAGACGGCAATATCGCAATAATTGGTGGTGTACCTGGCGTAGGGAAAACCACAGTCATTAATAAAGCACTTGAATTAGCAAAAAAAGAAAATTTTGAGATTACTACGATAGTTTATGGTTCGGTTATGATGGAAATAGCAAAAGAAGATTTCAATATTGATCATAGAGATCAATTAAGAATTCTACCAACTGAATCACAAAAAGAAATCCAAAGAAGAGCGGCATTTCGTATAGGTGAACGAGCCAGAGGAAAAGTAGTGTTAGTTGACACACATTATACAATAAAAACCGGAGAAGGAACTTTTCTACAAGGTATTCCGCAATGGGTTTCGGACAGTCTTAATCCAAAATTATTAGTTATCATTGAAACTTATCCCAAAGAAATTATCCAGAGACGAGAAGGAGATTCCTCAAGAAAACGTGATGAAGATACTGCAGATATCTTATTTGAACATCAACTCATCAATAAGACAGTTGCTTCAACTATTTGTCAAAAAACAGGTGCCTTACTCTCTGTTATAAAAAATGGTCACGGAAAAGCTGCTGAAGCAGGAAAAGTATTGCTTTTACATTTAATGTCTTTGAAACATGATTAACACAATAATTTCCTTTCCCTCATCTATTTTCTACATTCTTATTCTCCTTTTTTTCTGTTCTTTTAATAGAAAGACCTAACATTTAAAAGGTAATTATATTATATGACCATAAAATAATAGGAATACACGAATAAACAGGTTGTAAATGTAATGGCAGGAATTTGGTTAATAGGTGCTTATGGTGTGGTATCGACCACTACTATGACTGGTTTGGCAGCAATAAAAGCAGGAGCAGCACCACGAGTACATGCTGGAATAGTCACAGAAGACCCAGAATGTGATTTTATAAGAAGTAAATTTCCATTAGAGAAAATAGCATTAGGTGGACATGAAGTTAGATTTCTAGATCGAAATGCATTCCAAGCTTCTGAAAAGATTTGGGAGGAAAATGTTCATTTCAAAAGATCGTTTCTTGATGCGGGAAAAAATGAATTGTCTAAAATAAAGGCGAAAAAAGGAACCGCTATTAATTGTGGTCCAGGTGTAGATGCTTTAGGAGATCTTGAAACCTTAGAGAGTGAAGGCTTAACTCTTTCTGAAATAGTTGGGCGTATAATGAAAGATTATGAGTCGTTCAAAAACAAGAATGGTGAAGTATGTGTTATTAATGCTGCTTCAACTGAACCTCATATCCAACTCACAGAAGAGCATCAATCATTAGATACTTTTGAAGGACTAATCGATGAAAACAAAACTGAAAAAGTAACTGCAAGTATGCTTTATGCTTATGCATCCCTCAAACAAAAAATACCCTATGGGAACTTCACCCCTTCACATGGTGCTACTGTTCCAGCAATCAGGGAATTAGCAGTTAAGCAGCAGATTCCTTATATGGGTGATGATGGAAAAACTGGCGAAACTCTCATGAAAACTACTTTGGCTCCAATGTTTAAGATGAGAAGTCTTAAGATACTTGGTTGGGCTGGATTTAATATTCTTGGTGATGATGATGGTGTCACTTTGAGTAAAGACGCAAATAAGGAAAGCAAAATTGAAAGTAAAGATAAGGCTATTAGTAGTAGCATTGGTTATTCACCATTTTCAATAACCGAAATCAAGTACTTCCCACCACTAGTTGATCACAAGGTAGCTTGGGATTATATCTCCTATCGAGGTTTCTTAGGAACTAAGATGGCTTTACAATTTACTTGGCATGGAATTGATTCTATCTTAGCCGCACCAGTAGCAATAGATATCGCACGCAGCTTAATGTTTGCAAAATCAAGAGGTGAATTCGGAGCAATTCATGAATTAGCTTTCTTCTTTAAACATCCGATAGATGACATCATTGGAAACACTTTCTTACAATATGAGCTCTATATGAACTGGATTAAAGAAGGAAAGAAAGTTCCGCTTGAGAAAATGCAAGCAAAGATTGTAAAATAAAAGTCAAAAAGTAAGGGATAAATCCCTTATGGTCTTTCTTTTTTTAGATGAAAGACACAAAGGAAACATCAAGAAGAAAAGAGTCTTGTAAGGTTGATTTAAATGACTGAAACAAGCGAATCAGAAAAGGAAGAAATCAAGGATTTGCATCAAATAGAAGAGATGCTTAACTCAAACGTAAGTGGAAAAAGGGTTCAAGCAATTCATTTACTACGACAAAATGATTTTCCAGAAACAAATAATCTCTTACAAAAAATCGTTTTAACTGATTCTCAGGTTCCAATACAAGAATTAGCTTTAATTTCCTTAATTGAATTTAATCCACAAAATCTCATGCAATTATTGAAGAAACTATATAATGATTCAACAGAGAAGAAAGAAATTCGCGCTCGAGCAGTTTGGGCTCTCAGTCAGATCAAAACTGAAGAAGCATTTGAGCTTCTAAAAATTGCTTTAGATGATAAAATTGAGGAAGTACTCTATTGGGCATTAATCGGCTCAATCTCCTTTGAGAGTTTTCCCGAAGTCCTGCCAAAGATTAGAAAACTCTTGACTAATAGTCGTCAATCTCTTATTCGTCAAACTGCTGCTTGGGTACTAGGATTTATTCGTGATTATGATTCGAAAGAATTACTCGAGAAACAATTACTACAAGATGCTCATCCCTCTGTCAAACTTTTGTGTGCTTCAGCTCTAATTAGACTAGATGATATCACCTCAATCCCAATATTAAGCAAAGCTCTTCAAAAAGATGCACATGAAATGACTCGAAGAGAAATTGCATATGCTCTCGGGTCAATTTTAGAGTATAATAAAATTAATTCTCAAAATTTGGAGAGTCTCTCAATTAGAGATTATAAAGCAACTGCAGTTCGTTCCCTCTCAAAAACACTCTTGAGAGATCAATCCTATATCGTCCGAAGATCTTGTGCGGAAGCATTGGGAAAAATCCGGGATAAATCAGCCGTGAAGCATCTCATTAATGCAATGTCTATGGACACAAATCAATTTGTTCGAAGTGAAATTGCTCTTGCGTTAGGCATATTAGGTGATTCCAGTGCAATTGAGATCCTAACTAAAGCATCTCGAAGCCAATATCGAAAAATAGTCGAAGCAGCCAAGAAAGCTTTACAACAAATACGAGAAAGTAGTGAATGAGTTTCAAACGTTCATTTTACTTTGAATTTTAAATTAAATCAAAACAATTTTAATAGATGATTTGATTGGTAA
>JAHLVZ010000208.1 GCA_019058165.1 Candidatus Heimdallarchaeota archaeon | reverse complement strand
CATATCTGCTACTTTCATTGGATTGTGGTTAACAGAAATTGGATTATGGATTTCAGGTTTACCTCTATCAATGATTATAGTCTCTGTAATTTTGTTGACTAAAAACTGGGTTATCCCTCAGCAAATAAAGAATATTATCTTCTTAATTGTCGGTTGTACTTTTAATGCCGTTACTTTATTGAGATTATTCATACCTTTTACAAGAGTAAAAAGAACAAACAGGCAATTACGAAAAGCAATGGAACAAGGACTAGGAAAAGATTATCTTCATTATGTAGACCCATTTATTAGTTCACGATTTACAAAAAACGTTCGTTTTAGATTTTCCCATTACTTCACAGGAGTAAGGACAAGAGAATTATCTAAAAGAGTGGAAAGTGTAAAAGAGGAAACATACAAAACAATCGATAAAAGAGAATTAAAACTAAACATTTACTATCCTAATAGAAAAGGAAATTTCCCAACTATTATTTTCATCCATGGTGGAGGATTTCTCATTGGTTCAAAAGATCGTCCAAAATGTGAGAAAATTTGTAAGATGTTGGCAAATTATGGATATGTAGTTTTTAGTGTAGACTATCGGTTGGCTCCATTGAAGTATTTATACAATGGCAAGGCATCCCTAAAAGAAGACATACTTATCTGTGATATGGTTGCTGATATCAGATCAGCAGTTATCTATGCTAAGAAAAATTCTCAGCAATATAATGGCGACCCTAATGAATTATTTCTATTTGGACGTTCTGCAGGTGGACATCTCGCACTACTCACAGCTTTTAGTTGTCTTGGACAATTCCATGAGATAGATGAAACAGATGGTTCCATAAAGCAGTACAACATAGCAGGAGTAATTGCTTTTTATCCTGTAACAGACTTTACAAAACTCTACAATTTCTATGGTATACAAAACCTATTACAAGCTTTAGTATATAGAGAAACAGAAAATTCAGAAGAGGAAATACAATATCTTTACAAAACATTCTCTCCAATTACGTATGTAAATGAGAAAAATATTCATTCTATACCACCAGTCTTCTTAGTTACTGGAGGTAAAGACAAATTAATAACTCCTGATCAATCAAAAACACTTTATGATAAACTCCAAAAACTAAGATTGGAAAGTGTTTTCTTAGACCTTCCATGGGCAAATCATGGTTTTGATGTTATTTTGAATGGTCCTGGAGGACAATTGACTCTAAAGTATCTTAGTCAATATCTTGTCTGGGTTATAACAAAGAGGAAATTAGAGAAAATCAATGTACTAGCTAAAGAACATGGAATGATTGATATAATATCCAAAGAAAAGTATCATGTCCTGGAGGAACTAAAGAAACTAAATATTGACCAAGAAAAAGACATGAACAAGTTTTTGCCTTTCATCGAATATATTTATCAAGAAGAAAATAGAAAATGATAAAACAATCTGTATTTTTCTAACAACTTTCTCAACACAAAATGGTGAAAACTTATGGTTAAAAGATGCGAGTGGGGATTAAATCATCAAATATCAGTTGATTATCATGACAAGGAGTGGGGTGTTCCTGTCCATGATGACAAAATACTCTTTGAATTCTTAGTCTTAGAAGGAGCTCAAGCTGGTTTAAGTTGGATTACAATTCTTCAAAGAAGAGAGAATTATCGAGAAGCATTCGAAGATTTCAACTATGAAAAAATCGCAAAATATAATGAAAAGAAGATAGCTGAATTATTACAGAATGCAGGAATCATTAGGAACAAATTGAAAATTCGTTCAACCGTAACAAACGCACAAGCATTTATCGAAGTACGAAAGGAATTTGGAACATTCGATAAATACATTTGGAGTTTTGTTGAAAACAAATCAATTCAAAATGAATGGAAAACTCTGAGGGAATTGCCTGCAAAAACTGAGCTATCAGAAAAGATTAGTAAGGACCTAAAAAAACGAGGTTTCAGATTTGTAGGACCGACCATAGTCTATGCATTTATGCAAGCAGTTGGGATGGTTAATGATCACACTATTGATTGTTTTCGTTATAAGGAACTAAAAAAATCCTAAGTAAGGTAATATCTTATTAATTCAATATCAGTAATCCAATTATGCCGTATTTTGAAGTAACTGAAAATGTTGTAGTTGCTAATGCTACAAATCGTAAAATATCAAAAATAAATAATGCTGCTCAAACAATAGTAATATCTTGTTTAGCATTACCAGACAGTCTTGTTTTCGTTGATTGTGGAGTATATTTGGATTTCGCTGAGAAATTCAGAAAAGATATGGAAAAGAAATTTCAAAGAAAAACAAGCCACCTAATTCTAACACATACACACTGGGACCACATACTAGCAATGAAGATTTTCAAAGACGTTGACATCGTCGTATCAAAGAAAGGCTTAGCTTCACTTAAGAAAAATCTTAAAGGATATATGAGCCCAGAAGAATTACTCGAGTATGCGGAACAATATGCTGCAGAAGATTCTGTTCTAGCAAACGATATTAGGAATGCTGATTTATTTTTGCCAAATGTAAGTGTTAAAGATGAATTTCGAATAAACTCTGGCGAACATGAAATTCTATTCAAAGTTATAGGTAATCATACGGCAGGTTCAGCGCATGTCTACTATCCTCAAGAAAAAACATTATGTGCTGGAGATAATATTCTAGAATGTTATCCACAATTACTCAACTCGAATTGGAAGACAATGGATTTACTTCATTCTTGGGAAGAAATGGATATTGAACACGTGATACCGGGCCATGGAAAACCAATTACAAAAGAATACATCACTAATATTCTATTCTATTATGATAAATTAATAGCCTTTTTAAAAGAACAAATAAGGCATAATACTTCTTTGAAAAACGTGCTCAAACATCTAGAATTACCTGAATATTTTGGTACTACTCAAACAGATTGGCATCATGCTTGTAGACCTGAAGCAAATTGGTTGATAACAGGTATTGAGGGTTGGTACAAATTTCTGAAGAAAAAAGAAAAAGAAAGCACAAAGAAATAAATGGTAGATTAAAATGGTTCTAAAAATACTTGGTTTGACAGATTTACACTCAAGAGGAAGACTAGAAATTGGTGGTCTTAAAAGGATTGAAAAAGAAAAAATAGATCTCATTGCTGTCTCTGGAGATTTAACAACATTTGGTAATCCAAAAAAAGTAAAAAAGGTTTTAGAAGAGCTAGATAAATTAAACAAACCAATTTTCTATGTTCCAGGCAATATGGATTCGGGGGATTCAGATAATATCGAGTTTTCAAATGTGAAACCACTGCATGCGAGAATACGAAATTTCCAAGGTTTCAATTTCATTGGTCTCGGAGCTTCTAATCCGACTCCTTTTAACACTCCAAATGAGCTGCCTGAAGAGATGTTGAGTCTATTATTGGAAAAAGCCTTAGAGGAACGACCAAATGATGATCCACTAATTCTGATTTCTCATACTCCTCCACTAGATTCTGAAGCAGACAAAATAAGGGATGGAACACATGTGGGGAGTTTCTGTGTGAGGGACTTTATTGAACGAGAAAAACCAATTATGGTCTTATGTGGACATATCCACGAATCTAAGTCTATAAGTATGATTAGTGAAACTCTTTGCATCAATCCTGGAGCTGGGGCTCATGGTAATGCAGCTATAATTGAGATCTTGTTGGATGAACAAGGGAAAGCAATTGCTAAGGCTGAGTTCGTTAATTTTTGAAAAAAAGAAAAAAGAGAGAAATCAGAAAACCATGGGCGGTAAATTCGTATAGTAACGAACAAAAGCAAGTAACATAGCCATTGCGAAACATAAAAAGGAGTTAGTTAATAACCACCTTTCTGTTCCTTTTACATCCAAAGTTCTGCGGATTTTTCCTTCTCTGCTTTTGTAAATGAAAGGTACATGCATCAAGAAAGTTCCCTTCTTTTCTTTGATTCGAAGTTTACCATCTCTAAGTTTTCGCATATCTATATTCGGGAAGTAATCTAAGAATAGATGTGAACTATATCCAATCATAAATGGAATAAAAGCACTGACTAAAGCATGATTAATTGTAAACTTCCACCAAAAACCAACAGCGAAAAGCAATCCTGGATAAATTGCCGAATGAGAAACAATATCCCTGTGACTCATAAAACTGTATAGCACATCAAAATCTGGTCCTTCAGAACCAATGATAGCTAATAAGAAAGCAATAATCCAAACCATCCATGTTTGCCACAGATAAGTGGCATTCAAGTTATCATTAATGACAATGATATCAATTGGAATATAGATTGCCGCGAGGAGCATGCCCATGGACACATGAAATGTTCGATTAGCCAAAAAGTGTTCACCTATAATTTTTTCGAACTATAGTATAAAATTCCTTTACACCCAAAAGC
>JAHLVZ010000207.1 GCA_019058165.1 Candidatus Heimdallarchaeota archaeon | reverse complement strand
GATATACAGGATGTTTCACCAATTGAATAGAGTCCTTCTAAGGGCGTTTCGCCAAAATCACCTTTGTATTTTGAAGCAATTCCACCCATTGAATAATGCTGACCAGGTTGTACTGGAATTGGTTTCTCAATTGGATCAACTCCAGCAAAATACATAGAAATTTCCCTTATTCCGGGTAGTCTTTCCATGATTTTTTCTTTACCTAGATGTGTAAGATCTAAATGCACATAGCTGTTTTCAAAACCCCTACCTTCTAAAATCTCAGTATCAATAGCTCTTGCAACAATATCTCGAGGAGCTAATTCCATAGCTTTGGGGGCAACTTTACTCATGAAGCGTTCATTGTTCTTGTTAAATAGAAATCCGCCTTCTCCTCTAGCACCTTCCGTCATTAGTATGTTTGTTCCATAAAGCGTAGTTGGATGAAATTGAACAAATTCACAGTCTTGCATTGGAATTCCAGCACGAAAAGCCGCACCTAAACCATCCCCAGTATTAATAATAGCATTTGTCGATCTCTTGTAGATCCTTCCAAAACCACCTGTTGCTAGAACCACAAATTCTGATCTAAAAACAACTAATTCTCCAGATGCAATATCCAAAGACACTAATCCAGCAATGTTATTTCCAACTGTGACTAAATCCACAAGGAAAAATTCATCAAAGAATTTTACTCCTTTGCGAATACATTGCTCATAAACTGTATGTAGTAATGCATGACCCGTTCTATCACCAGCATAGCAGGTTCGAGGAAAACCCGCTCCACCAAATGGTCTCTGAGCGATCAAACCAGAGTCAAGTCTAGAAAATGGTGCACCCATGCTTTCAAGTTCAATGACAATTTTTGGAGCTTCCTCTGCAAGAAGCATAACTGCATCTTGATCTGCTAAATAATCTGATCCATAGACAGTGTCGTAAGCATGACTTTTAGGTGAATCTTTTTTTCCAGCTTCTGTATTTCCTAATGAAGCATTAATACCTCCCTGAGCAGCACCTGAGTGACTTCTTAAAGGATACACTTTACTAATAATAGCAACATTCATTGTATCAGCTAACTCAATAGCTACTCTCAAACCGCTTAAACCACCGCCCACTATCAAAGCGTCAAATTCTTCCACTTTCAATGAATCATTCCTTCCTTTACTCTCTAAAAACCTAAGAAAGGATTCTGAAACAACAATATAGGTTTATCCGCTTAATTTGTAAGATTGATAGTCAAAATCTGCTTTGAAAATTCAATTTAAATTGTGAAGCAAAGAGGTTGTACAATTAAATAGTTAGTTTTATTTATGCATCAAAGTCAATTTCTGTTATTACTAAAGGTAATTCAAAATGTCAAAGGAAATAATCTTTATACTAGCACCGATATGTCCAAAGTGCATAAGAATAAAACGGTGGTTAAAGGAATTAGGAAAAACTAATCCTGAAATCAAAATTTCAACATATAATATTGCAACTCAATTTAAAGAAGTAAAGAAATTCAAGATTAAGACAATTCCAACACTCATAATTGGTGATATAATGTTAGGAGGTTGGATAAAAGAAGAAGAATTCAGAGGAGCTCTTGAAAAGCTGTAAAAAAAAGAATGAGCATTAGCTGCGCTCATTTTCTTAATATCTGTCAGCTGATCCTAGTACGTTTTTATTTTTGTGAATTAGTAGTTTCTTTAATTCATCTCGAGCAGGACCCAGATATTTTCGAGGATCGAAAACACCTTTTTGTTCAGCCATTACTTTTCTTATTACAGCTGTAACAACAAGTCGACCATCGGAATCAATATTGATTTTGCAAACATTCATTGCTGCTGCTTTTCTTAATTGATCTTCTGGCACACCAAGAGGTCCTGAGAGATCCCCACCATGTTGGTTAACCATTTCAACATATTCTTGTGGGACAGATGAACTCCCATGTAAAACTATAGGATATCCTGGAAGTTTCTTCTGAATTTCTTCTAGAATATCAAAACGAAGTGGTGGTATTGGTTTTCCAGGTTTAAATTTGAAAGCGCCATGAGAGGTACCTATTGAGATTGCTAAACTGTCACATCCAGTTCTATTAACAAAATCTTCAACTTCTTCGGGTTTAGTATAATGTGATTTTTCTGAGGAAACATGCTCTTCAATTCCAGCAAGTACACCTAATTCAGCTTCAACAGAAGCATCAAATTTGTGAGCATATTCAACTACTTCTTTTGTAATTTTGATATTTTCTTCAAAGGAATGATGACTCCCATCATACATAACAGATGAGAAACCCATATCAACACATGATTTACATAAATCAAAAGAATCCCCGTGGTCCAAGTGCAAAGCCATTGGGATAGCCCCACCAAGTTCTTTCATAAATTCAACAGCACCTTCAGCCATATACCTAAGAAGAGTTTGATTGGCATATTTCCTTGCTCCTTTTGAAACTTGGAGTATAACTGGAGAGCATGATTCTACGCAAGCTTGAACTATGGCTTGTAATTGTTCCATATTATTAAAATTATAAGCTGGAACAGCATAGCCATTCTCCATAGCGTGTTTGAACATTTCCTTTGTATTCACAAATCCAATTTCTTTATAATGAACCATGATCCACAACTACCCATTATTTCTGTTTTATTCCTAGCTTATTTACTCTATTAAGATTTTGTTCCAATTTTTTCTTTGATTTCCTTCTTATTCGACCAAAACGCGTTCTTCATACAGGACGTATTCCAGATATTTTTGCTAATACCCAAAGTGATTTCGAACCCGGGGACATTAATAAAAAGTATAACAGAATGGTATTATCCATCGTAAAAATTAGCCGGTAGCTTTTCCCTGTAAGATAACGTTCCCACAATACTTTACCCTTTATGAATTTGTAAGCAAAACCTGGAATGAAAATTCTATCAATAAATCCTTTCATTATTGCAGGATAAAGGTTCAACCAGACAGGAAAAACCCATACTATATGATCTGCCCATTTGATGTGTCCTCGTGCCTTAACCAAATCTAATTCTAGTTTCTGATCTATCCTGTAACCTTTCCAAAGATTAGGATCAAAGGTCAAATCACCAATATTTATTCTCTTTACTTCAGCACCAGATTCCTCTGCACCTTTAATATATGCACTTGCAAGTGCACTACAAAAGCTACCTTTATCTGGATGTCCCAATATTACCAGTATTCTTTTTGCCAATTTCTGCCTCATTTGTATTATTACTAATCCACTGTTAAGGTTTTTGAAAGATTTCTTGGGTAATCTGGATCGATTCCTCTTTCAATAGACATGTATAATGCAAGAAGTTGTAGTGGAATTACTGCTAAAATTGGGGAAATTAATTGAGAAGATTTCGGAATCTCGAAATAATCTCCTGGCTTAACATGTTTATCTAGACCTTTTATGTGTTCACCAATTACTATTGGTCGGCCATCTCTGCATTCAACTTCCGAAACATGGGAAGTTACATAATACTTGTCTTTTGGTGCAACCACGTAAATAACTGGATAGCCCTCCTCAACTATGCTTAATGGTCCATGTTTAAACTCTGATGAATACATCGCTTCCGCAGAAATATAATTAATTTCTCTTATTTTGAGTGCCCCTTCAAGTGCTACTCCGTGAGTTATTCCATATCCAAGTAGAGACATAGCATTAATCTCAGAAAGTTCCTTAGCGAGTTGCTTTGCCTTTTGATCACAATCTTTGATTGTTTTTTCCACCAATTTTGAGAGATTATGTATCTCTTCTTTCAAAGATTCGAATTCCTTATCAGAGATATTTCCTTTTTTATGTCCAATTCGAGCTGCTAAAATTAAGAATAAGACTACTTGGTTTGTGTAAGTTTTTGTTGCTGGGACACTACGTTCAATTCCTGCTCCAATGTATGCATAAGCTTCTGACATTCTTTCAACTGTTGAACCCGGAACATTTATCATACCCAGAATATGATAGCCTTCTGGTTTAGCAAAATTAAGAGTATTGATAATATCCTTTGTTTCTCCACTTTGCGAGACACAAAGAATAACTGTGTTTTTTGAAGGTTTATAATTTTTGAATTCCTCAAAGAATCGTCCACCAATTACTGGAATGGACATTACACCTGCTAAATTATTCAGGTAATATGATCCAACGTTGCATGCATTGAAACTTGACCCACAACCCACAAGAAAAGCCATATCTGCTTCAGCTAATTTGTCGACAAGCTCATCTAAGATATCACTTTCTAAACCATAGGCAAGTTGTTTTGTAGCCTCTACTTGTTCATGAATTTCCTTTGTTAGAAAGTAATCATATTCTCCTTTTACAGCGTCTTCAGCTGAGAGATCAGTTATTCGAGGTTTTCGCTTTATTTCTTTCCCATCTTTTGCACTGAAGATTCGGTATGAA
>JAHLVZ010000206.1 GCA_019058165.1 Candidatus Heimdallarchaeota archaeon | reverse complement strand
GCTTGTCTTCAGAATTGTCCTGAGGGAATAAATTTCGCAGATATTGTAAGAATGGTGAAATATAAAATGCGAACAGCAAATAATCAAAATCCTGATGAGTATATCGCACACAAGGGTGTATATACTACAATTTCAGAAATAATGAGTGATCCAAATATAAAACCTGACAGATCTCTTGAATGGGTACCGGAAGGATGTGATACATCCGAACAAGGTAATATTTTATATTATGTTGGATGTTTACCCTTTTTTAATTTTGAGTTTAAGAATTCAGAATCTATTGCAACCAGTACTCTAAAAATTCTTTGTAAAATTGAAAAGGAACCTATTGTTGTTCTTAAAGATGAAATTTGTTGTGGGCATGACTTATATTGGGGGCAAGGAAAGCTAAAAGCGTTCATCAATTTAACCAAGAAAAATATCACTAGACTAGAAGAAACTGGAGCTACAACAATAATCACAGCCTGTGCTGAATGCTATAGAACATTCAAAGTAGATTACCCCAATTTATTTGAAGATTTTAGTTCAAAATTTGTAGTGAAACATTTAATTGAATATATTTATGAAAATTGGAAGCAAGGGAAGATTGAATTTAAGAGCCCAAGTGAGAAAGAACAACCAATTCCATTTACATATCATGATCCTTGTAGATTAAGCAGATTTTTACCAAAAGATAGTAGAATAGTTGAGAATGTACGCGAAATCTTTTCCCACATAAAAGAATTAGGATACACTTTTAATGAAATGGCTCATAATAAAAAAGATGCTTTATGTTGCGGTGTGAGTTCTTGGATGAATTGTAATGAACGTTCTAAAGCACTTCGGTATAAAAGACTCTTGGAAGCAAAAGAAGTTGGGGAAATAATGGTTACTTCATGTCCAAAGTGTAAAATGCATCTTAAATGTTTACAAGATGATTATGATGATATTTCTTCGATAGAAATTGTTGATTTCTCTGAATTTTTAGTTGATATGATAAAAATAGTAGATACAAATGAAAGTATGGATGAAGAAAAATAATGCAAGGTTCAGTGTTAGTAATTGGGGGAGGAATTGCAGGAATTCAAACGTCTCTAGATTTGACTGAATTGGGTCTTAAAGTTTATTTAGTGGAAAAAACCCCTTCCATTGGTGGAAGGATGGCGCAATTAGATAAAACATTTCCTACTAATGACTGTTCTCTTTGTATATTAGCTCCAAAAATGGTGGAAGTCTTTCGTAATCCAAATATCGAATTAATGACTTATCATGAAGTAAAAAAAGTGGAAGGTGAACCAGGAGATTTTAAGGTAACTGTTCTTAAAAAACCGCGATATATTGATGAGTCCAAATGTAAAGGCTGCGGAGATTGTGCTACTAAATGTCCGAAGATTGAAGTACCCAATTATTTTGATATGAATCTTGGAAAGCGAAGATCAGTATATATCCCTTTCCCTCAAGCGGTGCCACCCGTTTATTTGATAGACCCTGATTTATGTTTGAAGCTAACCAAGGGAGTTTGTGGCGTCTGTGAAAAAGTTTGTACTGCAGAGGCGATAGATTATGAACAACAACCAAAAGATATTGAATTAAATGTTGGGGCAATTGTTGTTGCGACTGGATTTGATATGTTTGCAGAGGAACTCTCCCCAAGATGGGGTTATAAATATGAGAATGTGGTAAATGCTCTTGAGTATGAAAGGATCCTTTGTGCTAGTGGCCCATTTGAAGGACATGTATTACGCCCAAGCGATCATGAAGAACCAAAAATCATTGCTTTTGTTCAGTGTGCGGGATCAAGAGACCTTCATGAAAATGTGCCATATTGTTCTTCGGTTTGTTGTATGTATACTGCAAAAGAAGCAATCATCACAAAAGAACATTCTGATCATTCTGAATGTTATGTATTTCGACATGATATTAGAGCTTATGGGAAAAACTTCTATGAATTCACCCAAAGAGCCCAAACTGAATATGGGGTTAAATATTTTCAGACAAAAATTAGCACAATCGAAGAAGATCCAGAAACTAAAGATTTGACAATTCATTATGAGGATTTAAAAACAGGAGAATTCAAAGAGTTTAGAGCGAATTTGGTTGTACTAGCAACACCATTGGTCCCTTCAAGTGGAACAGAAAAATTAGCTTCAACTCTTGATCTTGAGTTAGACCACTATAACTTTTATAAAGAAAAATCATATTTCAATAAAGCTTTATCCTCAAAGGAAGGGATATTCTTATGTGGATTTGCTCAAGGTCCCATGGATATACCAGAAACCGTTGCTGATGCAAGTGGAGTTGCTTCACAAGTTGCTACCTTATTAAACTCTGTAAAATTCACCGATGTAAAGGAGAAAGTTTATGATATAGCAGAAAGGGAAGTGAAAATTACAGATGAACCAAGAATAGGGGTTATGGTATGTCACTGCGGGATTAATATAGGTAAGTATGTAAATGTTCCTGAAGTGCGAGATTATATCAAAACTTTGCCCAATGTAGTGATATGTGAAGACAATCTATACTCTTGTAGTTCTGATTCTCAAGTAAGAATCAAGGAATTGATTTTAGAAAATAATTTAAATAAGTTTATTGTTGCCTCATGTACTCCTCGAACTCATGAGTCATTATTTCAAGAAACCTGCCAGGAAGCTGGTATGAATAAATATCTATTTGAAATGGTAAATATTAGAGATCAATGTTCATGGGTTCATATGACTGAGATTGAAGCCGCCACAGAAAAATCAAAAGACCTATTAAGAATGGCGGTTGCAAAAGCTCGATTAATTAAACCTCAATCCGAGGAAAAACTCCAAATGACCCCAATCGGTTTAGTAATAGGTGGTGGAGTTTCAGGCATGACTGCCGCCTTAAATCTAGCGGATCAAGGATTCAAAACATTTTTGGTTGAAAAAGAAGATAAACTAGGTGGAAACCTTAATAACTTAAATATTTTATACCTTATTCAAGAAGAAGCGTCTATTTTCTTAAAAGAAATTACTCAAAAAGTAAATGAGAATAGAAATATTGAACTTTTATTAGAATCTAAGATTGATAGTGTTAAGGGATATGTCGGTAATTATGATGTGACTGTGAGCAATGCCGGTAAAGATCCAAAAGAATTGAAAATAGGTACTATTATAGTCGCTACTGGGGCTCAAGAGCATAAGCCTGAGGGATTATTTCAATATGATAAGAAGAATGTTAATGTTATAACACAATTAGAATTAGAACAGAAACTCCAAAAAGCAGAAAATTCTTGGTTAGATAATATCAATAGAATTACTTTTATATTATGTACTAACGCCAGGCAAAAAGAAGGGATAACCTACTGTTCAAATGTGTGCTGCGGGACGACTATCAAGAATATCAATATTCTTAAAGAGTTAAAGCCAAAGCTAGAGATAGTTGTACTTTATAGAGATCTTCAGATGGCAAAAAAAGAATTTGAGGAATATTACCGGAATAGAAGAAAGGATGCCATGTTTCTTAGGTACGATTTAGATAATTTACCTGAAGTAGTGAACAAATCTCAAGGAAACTATGGGATTAAGGTGTTTGACACAAATTTGCAGGATGAAATTACTTATGATACAGATATGGTTGTATTGGCAACTCCAATGGTACCCGCGGATAATTTAGAAGAATTGGCAAAAATGCTCAAAGTCCCCTTGGATAGAACCGGATTCTTCTTAGAAGCTCATGTTAAGTTAAGACCTTTAGATTTTGCAACTGATGGTGTATTTTTATGTGGATGCGCTCAATGGCCTAAAAATATACAAGATTCGATATCACAAGCAACTGGTGCCGCGGGAAGAGCTAGTAGATTTCTAAGTTTAAAAGAAATCACAACTTCCGGATTAATTGCTGAAGTTAATCCTGATAAATGCATTGGTTGCGGTGAATGCGTTGAAGTATGTCCTTATAATGCTATTGAATTAATCGACGAAACAAAAGAATTTGAAGATATAAATATCGTTGTTAGTAAATCAAATATTAATTCTGCTCTTTGTAAAGGGTGTGGAACCTGTGCAGGAGCATGTAAAGTGGGAGCAATAATGGTTAAACATTATGACTACGATCAAATTTTGGCTATGATCGATACGTACCTTTTGGAAAAAGAGGAGGTAAAAAATTAATCCCAAAGGTGAAAATATCATGTCAAAATCAGAAAATAAAGAAAACAAAGGAGATTTTGAACCAACTATTCTAGCCTTTTGTTGTAATTGGTGTAGTTATGCTGGTGCAGATTTAGCGGGAGTTTCACGATTTCAATATCCCCCAAATATTAGGGTTATCAGAGTAATGTGTTCTGGAAGAGTGGATCCTTCGTTTATATTGAAAGCTTTAAAAAATGGTGCTGACGGAGTTATTATTACAGGTTGCCACATAGGTGATT
>JAHLVZ010000045.1 GCA_019058165.1 Candidatus Heimdallarchaeota archaeon | reverse complement strand
ATTTCTCCGCTTCTGTTTGCTGATGATGAGATTGATTTTTTAGTCTTTTGATTGTTATTTCTATTGACTATTTTCCCTTTTGCTATTACTATTTTTCCTTGAAGATAGTTGTTTATTGCTAAATTTACCATTAGTAACAGGTGATTTCTCAAGCTGAGAGAAGATGCAAAAGAAATTAAATTGTTAAAACAAAAAACACACTAGAAGTGGATTTTAAGAACCTCCTCACAAATCCTGCCTCGCACACCACTTCTTATTTTTTAATCTATAATTAATCTATTTTTTCCAGTAATTTTAAACATGGTTATTTCAATAATTCTACGAAATGCGAAGGTTTTTTTAGCAAAATAACACAGTCAATAAAAAGGATAAAACTATAAGTGATATAGAATCGTTTGAAAATAATAGTTAAACAACTGCATCACAATTGGTGTTTAATATGGTATTAGGTAAATTAGGCTCATCTATCTCAAATGCTTTGAAAAAATTAGTAGGTGCTGGGACAATTGATGCTAAACTTGTTCGCGAGCTAAAAAATGATCTAATGAAAGCATTACTTGAAGCAGATGTCAAGCTTGAGATTGCTCTCGAGGTTTCTGAACGAGTTGAAAAACGAGCCTTAAAAGAAGAGTTACCTCCTGGTATTCCTCGTCAAAAACATGTGATTTCTATTGTTCATGATGAACTTGTTACAATTCTTGGGGGTAAGGCCAAGAAACTCAAAATAAAACCGGGCAAGTTGAGTGTATTATTATTCGTAGGCATTCAAGGCTCTGGTAAAACAACCGTTGTTGGAAAACTTGGAAGTTGGTTGAGTAAGAGAGGTATGAAACCGGCTTTAGTATGTACTGATACTGATAGACCTGGTGCTTATGAACAACTCAAGCAACTAGGGGATCAAACTAATGTCCCTGTCTATGGAAATCCGAAAGAGAAGAATTCCATAAAATTAGCGAGAAATGGAATCCTTAAGTTTCAAAAAACGCAAGAAGTAATTTTAGTGGACACAGCTGGACGTCATAAAGAAGAAAAAGCCATGTTAAAAGAAATGGCTAGAATTGCTAGGCAAATAAAACCAGATGAAATTGTTTTGGTTTTAGACGGAACACTGGGTCAGCAAGCATATGAGCAAGCCTTAGCTTTTGCTGCAGCAACAGAAATTGGTAGTATTATTGTTACAAAATTAGATGGTTCAGCAAAAGGCGGTGGTGCACTAAGTGCTTGTGCAGCAACTAAAGCTCCTATAAAATACATTGGTGTCGGAGAAAAAATAGGTGACCTTGAAAGATTTGATCCAACAGGTTTTGTTGGTCGATTATTGAATATGGGTGACCTCGAATCTTTGATTGAAAGCGTAAAAGCAGCCCAAATTGAACCGGATGAAGAAATGGCTAAAGCTTTTCTTTCAGGAAAATTTACTCTACGAGATATGTATTCACAAATGCAAAATATTGGTAAAATGGGTTCCCTTTCTAAGATTCTCTCTTTCTTACCAGGTTTTTCAACTGGATTACCTGCAGGTTTTGAAGACACATCTGAAGAGAACATGAAGAAGTTCATGTGTATGATGGAATCAATGACTGCTGCTGAGTTAGATAATCCTACTGTTATTAAAAGCACAAGAGTCCAAAGAATCGCTCGAGGTTCAGGAACAGATACTAAAGATGTAAAGCAATTATTGACTCAATTTAATCAAATGAAGAAAATGATGAAGGGAATGAAGAAAGGATTAGGAAGACGAGGGGGAAAAATGCCTAACATGCCTGATTTAGCGGCCTTGCAACAAGGCGGTAGTAAGGGTAAAAAAATTACTCGAGGAAAAAAGAGATAATCAGATCTAACTGGTAGTAGTTTCTCTTCTTTTTTCTTGATATACTTTAGTGAGTATTAACACGTGTGATTACAATGCAAAGAATTTTTGTAATTTCATTGCCTGAACTAACCTATGAGAAAAAAGATCTAAATGTTTCTTTTTCTGAAAATCGTCTCTCTATTGGATTATTATCTCGAATTGTTACTAATGCAATTTTTCTCTCTCATTCATTAAGAGAGAAAGTAGTTATTCGTATTTTTATTGAAAAACCAGTTTCACATATCGTGCAGATCGATAGTGCAACAATCAGATATTTAGGTCCTGAATTGAGAAGCTTAGCTTCATTACTCCTTAAAGCTAAGAAAAAATTCCTTGAGGCATTTTCTAATAATTATTTCACAAATAATATTTGGTTTGAAGCTAATCCTGGATTGTTCATAAGACTTGCCGACAATCCATTTCAAGATTTATCTACGAAAGCAAACACCCCAATTCCTTTAGTTAGCGTTTCCTTAGACAGTAATCACAAAAAACCAGAAAATGTTAAGAGCGTCACACTGAAGGAATTTGAGCATTTGATGAAGACTCTTTCAGAAAACAAGAATGCTTTCATTTTATACTTGCCTTTTATTTCAGAACATCTCTCAAAGATTCCTTTGAGCTCACGAGATTTTATTATTACTAGTATAGAAATCTCACAAAAAATCGATCTGGCAAGATTAACAAATATAGTGAATATTATTCTAGATGAAAATGGAAAGTAAACTAAGGCTTTCTGGTGAATAACCGATATTTCTCATCTTGATTGGTTAGTTCCTTCATTATTCTTGCAATGATTAGTTTTCTGGGATCTGAAACTTTTGTTCTTGAAGCTATATCTTCAAAAGAAGTAAAGTTAACTTTGGTTCTTTCCGAAATTAGATTTTCAAGATGTGTAGTACCGATACCTGGTAATAATTTGAAAGAATGCATTCTAGAGGTCACTAGTGATGCTTTGTTGAACCAATTAACGAATCTAAATTCTTGTTTGTTGACAATTTCAATTATGCATTCTTCTAGGACTCTCTCTGATGAAGATGCTAAATCGTCAAAACCTATTCGTCTCTTGATTCGATTTATGACTTTTCTATTATTTTTCCCTATCCCGATTCTAACTAAAGGTTGGATATTAACTCCTCTTTTTGGAGTTAACTCTAGCAAAGTAAACCATATTTCGCCGATAGCTTGAACAACAGCTTCTCTCTGGGAAAATGGATTTGGATCTGTAGGACTTCCTTCTGACAAATAGGCTAATGTCCAAGCATATTCTTCATATTTTCTTTGCTTGTCCATACGATCTCCTCCTTCTGATCTATTATAGTTTGGTCGATAATTGTCTTGTTTCTTACCGTAGCTGGAAGAGCGGTCTCTATTTCTTGAGTTTCTATCGGACATTTGAACCCACTACTAATCTATACTTTAGCTATTATGTATTATTTTACATTTATAGTATTTAATCATTTTACTTTTATTATTTTGTTTGATTCTATATTGATATATTTTACTTTAAAGAGTTTCCAATTTAAAGAGTTCTTTTTAAAACAGCTAAAAATTGATGAGGAAATAACTCCTAGTAAAAATCTTTAATCCCTTATGACTTCAGAGCTTTCATTCTCTAAGCAAATCAAGCATTTTTTCAACCTCTTCAGTAGCATAAACCCGTGATGCGTCTTGAATAAATATTCGGAGTTCATCTAAAGTTTCAGGCATGAAATTCACTATGCTAATTGCAATTTGTTCTGTTAACTCAAATTCGGTCATTAATTTCTTAATCAAAGTTTTTGCTTGCTTACCAGTAATTTTTGATGAACGTTGTGCATGCTCTAAAGCAATTCGTTGTAAGTAATTTAGCTCTCCTGCTTTCTTTCTTTTATTGAATATGGATACTACTTCAGGAAATGAAACGGATTTTTTATCTAATGTTTCTTTAGGCATTTAGCTCACATCAATAAATAGTGATTATAATGTTTGACATTCTATTAAATCTATTTGGCAATATAAACATGCTCTGGTCTTGCAATGATTTGTTTAATTGCATTACCATCTTTGATTTTTATAACATAGCATCTTCCACGAACTTCTGAAATTACTCCAAACTTTCCATGATATCTTCTATGTGGCATGCCTTTTTGAATCGCAGGATCAATTTTTACAACTACTTTATCTCCCACTTTGTACTTTATTAGTAATCTACCTAAAGGTTGCATTCCTTTTTCTCGTGAGGTTTTTTTGAATAATCTTCTAGTACTGTGTCTGTATCCTTTGGAGTTAGGCATTCTTTATCACTTCTATGTTATTATTGTTGTCTGGTTAAGATTGCATTTAAAAATCTTATTTTGGACACGAAATGAAACATTGACCCCCATTTAAAAATCTTTACTTTAACTTGTTTCAATTAATTCATAATATAAAATGTAAAAAGAAAATATAAGGGGGAAAAAATTCCCTCACTTATTCATTATTCGGACTATGTCTTTTGCTACATCCAATGTTGAAGAGCTACCTCCTAAATCGTAGGTTCTAACTTTCCCTTCCTTTAGATTTATTTTAATAGCGTCTTCTAGTTTTTTAGCCATTTCAGTTTCACCAAGCCAATCAAACATTAACATTGTTGAAAGAATCGCTGCAATAGGATTGACTTTGTATTTACCGGCATATTTTGGAGCACTACCATGAGTTGGCTCAAAAAGAGCAAATGAGTCTGAAGTTGAAGCGGATGCTGCAAAACCCAAACCACCTACAAGTTGTGCTGTGAGATCTGAGACAATATCGCCAAACATATTAGTAGTTACAATTACTCCGTAGTTTTGAGGATTTTTAACTAGTTGCATGCACATAGCATCTATATTTTGTTTCCATACCTCAATATCCGGATAATCTTTTGCTACTTCATCAGCAATTCTAAGAAACATCCCATCTGTAGCTCGAATAACATTTGCTTTGTGTACTAGTGTTACTGTTGGGTAGTTGTGCTTTTTAGCATATTCAAATCCTTTTTTGACAATTCTTCTACACCCTTCCTCAGTAAATACTCTGCAAGACACAGTTGTTTTCTTTTGGTCGAATTTTTTAAATACTTTTACATCTTGTAATTCTGCAGTATCATAAAATTCTATTCCAGCATACAGTCCTTCTGTATTTTCCCTGAAAACCACTAAATCTAAATCATCACGATAATTTAACGGATTCCCTTCATATGCTTTACATGGGCGCATATTACTGTACAGATTAAAAATTTGTCGTAATCTAACAATGGGAGATCTATATCCGGGAACATTTGGTTTAGAAGTTATTGCACCAAATAAGGCGGCATCTGTTTCCTTCAACATCTCAACTGTTCGTTCTGGTAAAGCATCACCTTCTTTTTCCCAGAAGACCCATCCAATATCACCAGGGATAAATTCAGCATTGAAGTCTGTGCCTTCATCTATTACAATTCTGGCTGCTTCTAAAACATCATTTCCTATCCCATCGCCAGGCATAAATGCAATTTTATATTTTTTAGTCATTTTAGATGTACCTCAATTAGGAATTCACTAACACATGTAGACCGAAACAAAAAGTAATAGTCCTTGTTTTTTATCTATTTCGGTGTGCTCTAAATTATACTTTTGAAATTTCAACATAAGCATCTTTGGAAAACAGTTTGAGGCACATATTTTAGCTTAAATATCAAAAATGAACTTTAAAAACACAAACAAATTATTCACTAATTAGTAATACTCATAATTAATTAGCTCGTTGTTTAAATTTTCTAGGACTTCTATAAGATAGCTTGAAATAACCCTATATGCTATTATATTGTAGAACATAAAAATTTCGTAAAAATTACGAGATTTACACAATTGTTACCTTAAGATAAATATAAAATCTGAATGTGTCTATTATACAGTGGAGGAAACCAAGTGTCAGAAGTAGAAAAGACAACCAATGAAGAAGATTGGGACGCAGAAACAGAAATTTACGTCTATAGAATTACTGAAGGTCTTCAAAGACTGAATAGTATAGGTTCAGTACAGTTCATACAAATTGATTTGCCACCTCTACCAGATTCTATCATAGGAGAATACTCAAAACTTTTCGATACTGCGATTGAAGATGGTTTGTATGTTAATCAAACCATTGTTTTGGAACAGATGGATTCTGGCGATTCATTTATGCGGGTTTTAAACGCAATCAGAAAAATGTATTTCATTGCTAAATCTGTCACGATCCAGGAAATCCAAGTTGTAATAAATCTTGATTATAAAGGAGAAAGCATGGACGTAATTTTAACTTACGACCCAGCAAAACATGACATTAGTTTGGTTTCTGTTAGCCAAAAAGAAGATTTCTTCAAAATCTTAGAGTATGTGCGATTTTTCTGGTCGAAGTCTAGACCAAGAATTTAAGATTATACTCTTCCTTTATTCTTATTTTTATGAATAGTTTTTATTTGTACATTAACATAGTTTTAATTATCACTTTAGATGAACTTTGGAAAATAAATAAATGGGATTTGTTTTGACAGACAAAAAATTATCAAAAAACAAAGTTTTTCGAATAGAAATTAATTTATCTGAAAATATTCCATTTGCTCTCTCCATTCCACAAGATGAGAATGTCTTACAGATTAATAAGGGAGTTATGCACGGAGAGATTGACATTGAGAGCTTGAAATTGGAGCTTTCCCAGAAATTTCCAATAAACATAAACTCAATTGATTTTCGAATAAATAAAATACAAGATGTTGTTGTTGAATTCAGTTCTGAATTGAAATTAGATCAAGAAACAATCATCAACGTTTTACAGCAAACAATTTCTCAAGAATTACCGCATACCTTACGTAATAAAGATACAAAGAAACCTTTGATCTATATTACAAATGACTTATTTGGGATTCCATTAATTGGATCAATCTATTTTGGTGTGATTGACAGAGGTACAAATTTATTACAAATTCGTCCTATCACTGGTTGCCCATTAAATTGCCCTTTTTGCTCTGTGGATGAAGGACCAATCTCTAAAACAAAATTAAGAGATTATATTGTTGATACAGATTATTTAGTCAATACCTATAACTCCATTGTAGCAGAAAAAAAGCTGAAAGAAGCTGAAGCACACTTAGACGGTCAAGGAGAACCTATGGCTTATCCTTATCTGCCTGAACTGGTTCAAAAATTGCATGAAAATGAGAATACAAAAATTGTTTCGATACAAACAAATGGCTGGTACTTGACTGAACAATTGATAGATGAATTGGCTGAAGTGAATCTTACTAGAATTAACCTTTCAATTAATGCTCTAAGCTCTTCCCTAAGTAAAAAACTGTCAGGAAAAGGCGATTATAAAATAGAAAAAATGCTTGAGTTAGCTGAATATATTGCTAATTCAAAAATTTCTCTTCTCATAGCTCCTCTTTGGATTCCTGGTATAAATGATCAAGATATTGAAGAAATCGTTCAGTTCTCATTAAAAGTAAATTCAAATGAAACAAAGTATCCAACACTTGGTATTCAGAATTATCTGACTCATGATGTTGGGAGAAACTTGAAAGGAATTCCTCAGAAGAAATTTGCGGAGTTTAACCAACAACTAAGGAATATTGAGAAGAAATTTGGTGCAAAAAACCTGGTATTGAAACCTTATATGTTTAATATTTACAAAACAGAAATGATCAAGAATCCAATGAGAATAAATGAGATTGTTAATGCTGAAGTTGTATTATTAGGTAGACAAATGGGAGAGGTTATTGTGAAAGCTAAAAATCGATTAATACATGTTTCAAACGTAAATCAACTTTCTCTTGGCAAGAAAATAAAAGTACGAATTACAAGAAATCGGCACAACATATTTTTTGCAGAAGCAGTTTAACACATTTATACTATAGGAAATCGTAGTAGCGCAATTTTTCCCCCAAACTTATCAACTTGCTTTCCTGCTTGGTGGTTCTCGCTCATGATTATGATTTTTCCCCCAGCATTTTGTACATCTTTAAGCAATGTGTCTAATTGCTTTCTTTTTGCTTTATCTCGTAACCTCAATTGGTTATCAACAATTAGTATTGTTTCAACTGCTCCAAACTCAATTGCTTTGAGGATCGCATCAGAACCATATGCAACAGTTCCAGTGTTCTTACCAAGCCTTGACATTATTTCCTCGAGATAAACAGCATCTGCACTCGCTTGTTCTTCTTCGATTATTCTGCCAAGAATATTCTTACTTATGATCTCTCCAATTGCGCTTGGTCCTCCACAGCTAGCAGTTTCAACGATTATTTTTTCAACTGGGATTTTTGTTTGGTTTTTCCTTTCCTTTAAACGTCTAAAATAATTGTCTTTAGTAAAACCCGGACCAGCTAAAACCATTGCCGATGCATCTGAAAACTTGTTAGTGAAAGCATCCTCTAAAGCAAAAGTTACTTTGTCAAAGAATTTGTGAATATGCTCCATTCGAATCTTTTCTTTACTTCCGGTTTTCTTAGGTATCCTTTCCCTGAAATGAGCAATTATTGTGCTAGAAAAAGCACTGATAGCTGCCAATGTAGCTTCACTGTCGTCAATTGCAACAATCAAAACTTTTGCACTGGTTGACTTCTTAACTGCTTCCTCTAAACGATTCTTTTCAATTTTCGACCAAGATTCTTTGATGATCGTTACTAATGTTCCAGTTTCAATGTTTATTGTGTGGTAAGTACCAAAAGAAATGAGGTCTTCGGGTCCAGCAATTATCTTTCCTTTTACTCTTAATCTATTAGCAAATTCATGAAAACTAACATCTTCAGCTACCAATGTTAAAATCATTGGTACTCTTTCACCTTTATCTGCTCGTCCTTCATCATCAACTTGTCTTATTCTTCTGTAAGTTCGAGCTTTTACTTGATCGTTTGGGAGAATTACATTATAAAGAACATATAAATCATCAATGGTTTCGGGTACTAATGCAACGTATCCTTTGTCATATCTGCGAGATTTAATGTTCAACAAAAATTACCTTCTATAATCAGCTATTACCTTGAACGTTATGTTAAATATAAATAATTATCCATTCTTGGATTTGCAAAAATAATTATTGTAAAGACTCTTAGAAATTAACTAAGATGTCTTCAACACGTCTAGAGAAATCCTTCATAAGTCGATAACGTAATGTGGATCGAGTGGTTTCTTCCTTAATTAGAATGACAATAGAATTATCTGAATTTGTTTTGAAAACTAAGAAGAATCCTTGTCCTCCCTCAAGCATTACGCCAATAGGTTCCCCTATACCATAATGATTTGTGGTCATTTTTACCAAAGAGAGAAACTCACGAACATATGAACTAGTAAATTCAGTGTCTACCTCAGTGGAAGACCATTTTAGTACAAGTAAACCTGATGGTTCAATAACGATTACTGATTCCACACCAGGATTTAACGCATGCAGAACATTGCATTCTTTTTCAAAGCGAGTGTCGATAGATTGACTCAAGATTAATTCCTCAATTTCCTTAGTTAGTCTTATTGTACATTCTTTTTAGAATTTACAAGTAAACAAAAGGTTTACACTATATTTACTTTACCATCTCAACATTTAACTTCATACTTTAGGAAAAACAAAAATAATAAAGAAAAGAAAGAAGAAAATAAAAAATGAAATTATATCTTTAAATTTAACTAATGGGGCTCCAAGAAACCTATACTCTCAAGTATTTCTCTAGTTTATCCACAGCCCGGACAAGAACTACAACTACTGCACATTGACATGCTTTTTACATACTCTTCATAGCAGTCCTTATGAACAGTTAAAGTTTTGTTGTCTGTAGTATAGACTTCTAAAGTATTATCGCCTTCATTTACATCTTTGTTACATAATATACAAACCATAGTAAATCACTACATGATATCTAACTAAACGAATCTAAATACTTCTCGTTTATAAATTAAAGCAAAACTTGGTTAAAAGTAAATAAAGCAAAGAAAACTTAGATTCAGTAAAATTGGTTCCTGACTGATATCCATGGATTTATGGACACAGTCAGGGAGATATCCCCTAAATATAAGTTTTATATTCTTTTCCCAAGAAATTCGACGGTTGATTTTTTTTAACTGTAAAGATTATGGTTAGTTAGTTCATAATATTTAGACTAGTATACAAATCCTCGTAGAGAATTTATAACTTGTTGCGAGCTATTTATTTCTCAAAAGAAGATTTCTAAGACCTTCTTTTTCGCTTTACTTCACTAAAATTCCTTCTTTTCTTTTTGAAATGAATGTAAAAACCTTAAATAATAACCAAATTAGTATAGATTTTGATTAAATGGGTTATTTTGTTATTCCAGTTTTTAACGGAAAAAATCGTTTTTCCTTGAAATAATAAACAGAAATGGTGTTGGAATTATGGAATCCTATCTCGGAAATTTAACACAACTTGAAAATGAATTATACGAGAAGGCTAAAGTAATAAAACAATACTTTCATGAAACCAAATATAGTCCCAAAAGAGTTGAACCTGGAATTGGTTTTGAATTAAATAATGAGAGTAAGTGGAGTAAATTTGTTGGAGAAACACTTTTTATTAATCAAAAAATGTTGCAGGGAGTTCATTATAGAAATGCTATTTTTTGGCGTGAAGCAATACTCCTGTTTGTCCCAAAACAAATGCGAGATTCTTGGTGGGTAAGACTAATAGCTAATGCTTATCCTTTGTCTATGAAATTATCGAATATAGAGCATGAAAAATGGGAAAAACTATGGAGAGAAATTTCTCCAGATTTGCAGGTATACATTGATAGCTGTAAGCTGTTAATCTCTTCAGCAGGTTCACCCGGATTATTGAAAGTTCTTAAGCAAGGTTTATACAAAACACAATATCAACATGAAGAATTAGTGAAGAAAAGATTGGCAAATAAGCAAACTAGTGATTTAGATCCCCATGAAATGTCGCTTATTTTATCGAACACTTTTCAAGAATCAGTCAATATATCTGATAATGCAATTGACATAATGAATATTGCACTAATTAAGCAGACTATTAAACCTAAAGAACTTGAGAAGAATCTCTCTTTACATCATGGCACAATTGCGAAAACAGTAAAAAAACTACTTGAGATGAACGTTTTAATAAAAAAGTATCGTATAAATTATCTTGCATTAGGTTTGACCCAGTTTATGGTACTATTAATTTGCACGAAAAAACAAAGAGTATATTTTCGAACTCCTATCAGAAATCCATTTTTGTATACCCATAAATTCATTTGTCTAAATGCTTGCGTTATAACTCAATTCTATGTTGGACCTAAAACGAAAGACTATTACAAAAAACTCGTCAATTATTGTCAAAATCTAAAAGAAAAAAATCAAATTGTTGAGTTTCATGTTTTCGAGTTACATTCAGCTTTTCGTAGTTATTGGTTTAAATATTTCAATACTAGAACGAAATCATTGAATTTCAATTTAAATGATATAGCAATTGAAAGTGGCCTATTTGATAATGTTTCAACTGAGACACATAAAGAAAAATCAAATTTGTTGGGAAATATTGTTATTCCAACTCGAATTGTTGAAACCAAATACTTTGATTTAGATTCCTTGGATCTAAAAATTCTAAACCAATTTATGACTGGAATTTATAATCGAAGAGCTATCCAGAAGAATATTAAGAAAGATATGAATGAAACAGTCCAACGCATAAAGAAATTATTTGAAAATAAAATAATCTATGAGGATATACAAGTAATCTTACCTAGAAGTGATGGAGAGATTTCTGCTTATCTCGAAGTTAATTCTAATAAAACAAGTAAGAATCACAATAATTTGCGTGAGAGAATTATCAATTTCTGTTACCATCTTCCCCATGTATACTGTGGGGAAATAAATGGAACTTTTAATGGCTTAATGTTATTTTCAAGACTTCCTTCTTTCATAACTATGGGGATGGCTGAATTATTTAATTGGTATCTACCAGATGGTATCAATACACAGATAATCGTGGGTCGACCTGAAATTCAGAAAGACAAAGATGAACTGTTTGTAAGCAGATGGAACAATGGTGATTGGATTGTTTCTGATGAAGATTTTGAATTTTAGGTGAAAAACTAATCTCTCTTATCTTTAGGGAGATATTCAATTGTTTTTCCTGTGATGATAGTGCCTTCTTCAATTTCATTTGATACTGGATCCCCACATTTTTCTGGACACCCACGTTCGCATCTTGGTGTCCACCAACTAAATAATGCTGGAGCAACATCATTAACCAAATAATACATCAATTTAGCTAGTCGTCGAATTTCCCATTGAGCTCTACTACAAATTCTAAAATTAAAGAAATTCCAAAGTGTTCGAGCATTCATAGTTACGACCATGGCAGTTTTTGTAGCATTCGGTAAGAAGTATCTTGAATCTTCTAGTTTTATGCCTAACTCATCCATTTTCTTTCTTACTCTAATAGATTCATCTAGAAAATCAATAGCTAGTTTTTTTGCTTCAGGATTTTCCTGAATTGAATCAGGTATGACAGCCCAATACTTATCTTTAACCTCTAAGGGATCTGAATATCTTTGACTTTCTTGAGAATAAGATGCTATACGATGTCTAACGAATTGGTGAGAAGTAACTCTACTTAAACCTGTTATTCTGAAAGTAAAATTAACATGTTCTGCAACGGATTCATGACCTGAATCTACTACTCTTCTTATTAGTTCTTCATTAACAGCTTCACTAAGAGAGATTTTCTTTTTTCCTCTACACATTTTTATAGCAATTTCTGCAAGCTTCTCATTTGGATGATTCAGTAATTCTATTTTCATTGATAGCTCACCGAAAGATTTTGTCAAACATATATTCTAATCGTTTTATTTTTAGTTGATAAATCTATTGACTCTTTCTTAACTTCCTACTGATAGCAGCTTATTTCTATTAAAATTCTTTGTTGCTCTTCTCAAGATAATAAATATTAGTAGTATCAAAATAACTTCAGAAGCAAGTGTTAATGCAGGATGAACTAATAGTGGAAGAAAAATCAAAGCTGAAACTAAAAATATGATAGGTATTGCGAAAAATCCGCTTTTCTGTAAAGCTTCTCTTGACCCTCTTGCCTTGCTTGAGAATGAAGTCATAAGTAAAGTCGATAATAATGTCTGGGTTGGCATTAAAAAGATGAACATAACAACCGCAAAAAGATTAGGTAGAATTACCCGTCCCATAATATTATGGAGTATAATGTCAGTAGAAATAACATAAATTATCTCCGCAATCCAAGAAATGACGATAGAAGGCACCGCAGCAGCAAGAGCTTTCCCAATTAGAATTTCTTCTTCAGTAATTGGTGCGGCTAGTAATCCCTCAATTGTTTTTCTTTCTTTTTCCCCTGCAATGCTATCACTCGAGATAGCCATTGGAACCATCATTGGTATCATGATAAGAAACGCTAGGTAAAGATTTGATTGAACAATTGAAACTTTTTGGAGGTCAGTGCTTTCATCCCAAAAAGGAGCAAGATTGCGAAAAATTTCCGGAACTTGATCACTCTCCGGAATCTCTTGATCTTCAGCAAAATTCAAAGTAATCATACTTATTGGTATGAGTAATGAAAACACAATTGGCATTATAATAACAGTGACGAGAATCTCTTTATTCTTCAGTAATTCCTTAACCTCTTTTCGAAAAAGAATTTTGACTTTATCCTTCCTTATTTTTCTGAAGAATTCTTTGCTCATTTTTTTAACCCCTTACACTCGCAATCATGTATTCTCTATCGAAAATTTTCAAATTAACAAGCAAAAGAAAAATCGTGCACAATAACAAAATGGAAGAAGTTACTGCAGTCCAATAAGCTTCCAATAGCACTAGAAGAGCTGTCTCCCCTAGAATAAAGAGATATAGAGGAATTACTACTAGACTTCCTAGTTGTTGAGCTTCCCTCATACCACTTGCTTTTGTAGATACAATAATCATTGTTTGTGTCGTAATCAAGGTGAAAAATGGTGAAAGACCAAATAACAAAACAGCAGACATCATATTTGGAAAAACTAATCTACCAATTACCCCATAAAGGGATAAATCTGCTATTACCATGAAAATTATCCCAGAAAACCAAGTAATTAGCACTGAGGGAATCATAGTTGTCATCAATTTTCCAAGTACAATCTCTTCAGTTGTCAAGGGTGATGCAATTAATGATTCGATTGTTTTTCTTTCTCGCTCCCCCGCTATCGAATCTCCAGCTATTGCCATAGGTAAAATCATGGGGAGCAATAAAAATGATTCAAAAAATATCATGGTAAAGAAAATCAAGAAGCGTCCTTTGGGATCTAGTTCATCCCAATAAGGAACAAGTGCGGGAAACGATTCAAAATCGTCTTCAGTAAAGGCTTCAGTTGGTATTGTAAAATTTACAAGTGGTATACACAATGGCATAATCACTGCAAACATAAGTGGCATAAGAGTGATAATTAGAATCACTTCCTTACTCCTGAGAGATTCTTTGAGCTCTTTCTGTGTTAAGAGGAAAGCCTTCCTAAGTCTCAAACCCATTAATAATATCCTCCTCTATGAGTTTTAGATAAGCTTCTTCAAGGGAAGCATAGATTGGTTTTACTTCTAAGATTTGAGCCTTCCTCGAAATGAGATCAGCTATTAATAATGGGGTAAACTTCTCATGATTCTCTAATTTAATTGAAACTTGGTTTTTAACAGAATGTTGGTCTACTGAAATAACTCCCTCTGATTTAGAAATAGATGAAACAAGCTCCTTATTTAATTTGGAAAAACTAATTTGAATAGTGGGTGGACCAGAATAATTGTTGCTAATTTCTCCGGGTGAACCAATAGTTAGAATTTTCCCCTCTCTAATGATAGCAACACGATCGCATAGTCTCTCTGCATCAAACAAATTATGTGTGCAAATGCAAACAGTTCTTGATCTATCTTTAGCTAAATCAGTTAATAAATCACGAATAGATTTGGCTGCTTCTGGAGATAAAGCAGATGTTGGCTCATCCAAGAAAAGTATTTTTGGGTCATGAATTAAAGCTCGGGCAATAGCTAATTTCTGCTTCATACCTTTTGAGTAAGTTCCTACTCTTTCATCTAATCTAGTCTTTAGGTCAAATAATTCACCTAAAAATTCGATTCGCGTATTAATTTGATCTTTAGGAACATCATAAAGCTTAGCAAAAAATTCCAAATTAGCTCGTGCGGATAGTCTTTCATAGAGACTAGGATTCTCAGAAAGGATTCCTACATTGGCTCTAACCGACATAGCATCATCGCTGATATCAAAACCAGCAACACTAGCTGAACCATCTGATGGGGGGAAGATTGCTGCAAGCATACGTATTGTAGTTGTTTTACCAGCACCATTCGGTCCTAAAAACCCAAAGATTTCTCCTTCTTTAATGTCGAAACTAATATGATCAACAGCTAAAAAGTCACCATAGTATTTTGTTAGGTTTTCAGCACCTATCATAATAACCATGTTTTTCAGATTATGGTACCTCTTTAATTTTATTGATGAGGTATTTAATGAAAAAAAACACAATCTAAATTGCATTAAACTTTACTTCTCAAATTTCTTGTTCATTATTAAGAAATATTTCTCTTTGAATAATTTGATGGATTCATTTATAATTTCATAAGCTGAAGCCTTATCTTCCCATCCTAACACTTCAGTTTTCTTACCTTTTTCTAATTTCTTATAATCTGTAAAGAACTGTTTGATTTCTAATAGTTGATGTATTGGAATCCAATCTAAATCCTGTGCTTCTGCAAGTCTTGGGTCAGTTTCTGCTACAGCTATAATTTTATCATCATTCCCCATTTCATCTTTCATACGTAAGACACCTATGGGTCTAGCTGAGACTAAACATCCAGGGAATGTCGGTTCTGTTATTAAAACCATGATGTCTAAAGGATCTTTGTCGTCTCCCAAGGTTCTAGGGATAAAACCATAAGAAATTGGAAAAACCACTGAAGAATATAAAACTCTATCAAGATAAATAGCCATAATTTCTTTATCAAATTCAAATTTATTCTTCGAGCCTTTGGGGGATTCAATTACACCATACACGACTTCGGGTGGATTAGGTCCTGTTTTTACATCAGTCCAGAGATTAGTCATTTTCAAACACCAAGCTAGTATAATTTAGGGATAATCATTTTACAAATAAATCTTTCCAAGTTATTTATAACAAAATGAATTGGAAAGGAAGAATCTAAAACTTTATTCTAAAATATTCTGTACCGCTTCTTTGAGAGATAACTTTTACTTATTTTATTTTACAACTCAAATGAGAGTTGCGGGAAAGGCCACTCCAAACTGCATGTCGCGATCCTAAAAGCGCTTATCTCTCATAGAGCGGATGGGAGATTTATACTAGCTGACTTATATTGCATTATTAGGAGTGAGATTTCCCAGTTACTATAGAACCTACCCTTATAAAATGGGTTTAGAAAGAGGCAAAAAAGAATTGAATAAAAATTTCATTACAAATTTCTTTCAACTCAAAGGAGAAAATTAATCAAGTGCCTAAATTATCCCAAGTCGCATATTTCTCAATATACTGCTTAGCTTTTCTATCGAACTCTTTTCGATTATTTTTGAATTCCTTTGCTGCAGTTGTATTTAATGGATCGTCTGGATTTGGGTTTGACAACAAAAATCTTAGAGACTCAACTATATCAACAAGATTACTTGCGGGAGTCCAATCTTTTCCTAAAATTCCAATACAAATACGTTCTTTGAAAATATTCGGATGCCAAATTGGTGTTATGGCTTTACCCTTTGGTGGCTTAAATGGAAACGATCTTGGTAATCGTAATTCAAATTGGAATACTCCCCCAGAATAAATTCCTGTTCCTATTAGGAATCCTCTCCATATTCTAGTATCACCGTTTACTGGCGTGAAGTTCGGTTGTTCTTTCTTCATTTCGCCTGCTTCTATTGCTAATCTTGCCCAAAAGTCGTCTTCACTGAGTTCCATTTATTTCATCTTCTAAGATTTCTAACTATTATTTCAGATACTAGTATTATTCTTTTGCTATCTGGGTAATTTTTAGAATGTTATTTGATTTGAAAGCTTTTCGGAATGACTGAAAATGAATTTCTTATGATTTTACTCCTAAAATTAGATTTATTAACTCAACTTCGTATTTCTTTATGAAACAATCTTACATCGAAAGACTTTTTGAATAATTAAATATTAATTATAGAACAGAAAAAAGAACTAAAATAATTAAGGTGATGCCACATGGCTAGAAGAATTCCTGAATTAGATGCTGCTATTCGTTGGAAAACATTTTACGATCTTCTAACTCAAAGACAATTTAAAGAAGAGAAGGATAAAGGGGTTGTCGCAGCGATTTTTTGTTTAAGTAAATATCCTGCAAGTTTTGATACTGTTGTTCGCTGGAAAGCTTTATGTGATGTTCTTGAAAGGGATCCATTTAGGGTTGAATTAGCGAGAAGAGGCATTATTGCCGCATTAATTCTACTCTCATTAAGTAAATAGAAAGAAAATGTAAAAGCTGATTGCTTTTACATCATTTGTTTGAGAAATTTCTTTGTCATTATTGTGAATTCATCTTACTTTTGAGCCATCTGGAACTTCTCTTAGAGGAACTAGTACCGAAATCTCTGGATCAGCATCTGCTGCTAACAGCATACCATTGGATTCCACTCCTCTTATTTTAGCTGGTTCTAGGTTAACAATGATTATAATTTGTTTTCCAATTAATTCATCTGGTTTGTATCGTTCTGCAATGCCTGCGACAATCTGTCGTTCTTCAGTTCCAATATCAACAATGATTTTTACAAGTTTATTTGCATCTTTTACAGGCTCTATTGTCTTGATTGTGCCTACCCTTAAATCGAGTTTTTGGAATTCTTTATATGAAATTATCTCTTTTGTCATTTTTTCTACCTTCTTCTTTTGTACTACTTTTTTAGGCGCATGTTTCTTCTTCTTTTTTAAAGGATCAAGATTTGGGTTCTTCTCTAAAAGTTCTTTTATTGATTCACTACCCCACTTTAATCCAAGTTCGATTATCTCTTCAAGTTCTATCTTCTTGAAAATTGGGTGAATATCTTGTTTCACTTTGTGACCAGTTGGGATTTTCTCAGTTATAGAAAACCATGATTGCTTGTGAACGCTTTTCTTCAAATCTAATTGTTTGAAGATTTCTTCCGCTGAAAATGGAATATAGGGTGCAAGCAAAATTGCCAATCCTTGACAACATTGAGCACAAATATTCAAAGTAGTTTCTGCTCTTTTATTATTGCTATTTTTTAAATCAGCCCATGGTTTCTTTCTTTGGAAATATTTATTGCATTCTCGAGCAAAATCGAAAATGATCAGTAGTGTTCTTTGAAATTCAATTTTCCTCATCTCGTTATCAGCTTTCTTTGTTGTTTCATATAAGGATGAGAGAATATCTTTGTCTTCTTTCTCTATTTTATGACGTGAAGGAACTTTTCCATCAAAGTTATTGTTAATGAATGTCAATGTTCGATGAACAAAATTTCCAAGAATGTCTGCAAGATCATTGTT
The DNA here is from genome assembly GCA_019058165.1 of Candidatus Heimdallarchaeota archaeon. Classification (GTDB taxonomy): domain Archaea; phylum Asgardarchaeota; class Heimdallarchaeia; order JABLTI01; family JABLTI01; genus JABLTI01. Next base: position 1,632 of record JAHLVZ010000045.1, on the reverse strand, counting down.
TATGCTGTCTCTGAATTCTGTCCAGAGAAAGTCTGTGTCATGTCTTTCAGGCGCTATCTTCATTATGTAGTAGCGCCAATAATCCGCTGGGTATAATTCCAAAGCCAAATCAGTAAATATTCCTGTTCCTTGACTCGAGGAAAATTTCATTCTTTCATAATTCAACCATTGGAATGCTTTAATATAATTTGCTAAATGAAATCCATCATCGGCTCCAGTTAATGTTGCAGGAAATGTTATTGCATGAAAAGGAACATTGTCTTTTCCAATGAAATTAATGATGAAAGTATCCGGATCTTTCCAATATTTTTCCCAAAGCTTAGGCTTTCCTTGCAATTTCGCCCATTGTTGAGTAATTGAAATGTATCCTATAGGTGCATCAAACCAAACATAGAAAACTTTGTCACGGTGCCCATCAAGGGGGATTGGTATACCCCATTTTATATTCCTGGAAATACTCCGTGGTCGTAAACCTTCTTTAAGCCAACTATTCGCGATAGACAAAGTTGTTTTTGGCCAATCTTTATGTGAATCAACCCATGTTTTAATTTTACCTTCTAAACCTCCGAGATCTAGAAAGAGGTGATTCTCATTTTTAATTTCAGTGTTACTTTTACCGCAAATGATGCATTTAGGATTAATTAAATCGATTCCATCTAATACCTTAGAGCAATTTTCACATTGATCCCCACGAGCATGTTCATATTTACAATTAGGACAAGTACCAATAACATATCTATCAGGCAAATTTCTTTTGCAATTTTTACAAAACAAAGATTGTACTTCTTTTTCTTTGATGTATCCATTCTCATGTAATTTGAGAAAGAGATGCTGAGTTAATTCAGCATTTTCTTGTGTATGAGTTCTACTAAATATGTCATAGGAAAGACCGAAGCGCTCGTAGATGTCCTTTTGTTTTAGGGACATTTGCTCAACGAATTTCTCTACTGGCATTCCAGCTTCTAATGCTGAAACCTCTGCGGGTGTACCATGATCGTCTGTTCCACATACTGCTAGAACTTCTTCTCCTCTTTGTCTTAGATATCTCGCTAAAATATCTGCAGGCAATAACGAGGAAACTAAGTTCCCGAGATGTTTCACAGTGTTGACATAAGGCAAGGCGCTAGTTATTAGATATCTTTTCTTATCTTCCAACATAATATTCACACTCCTATTTTTTCTCTTGAGAACTGCAGAGAAAAATCGCTAGAGCAAATAGCTATGCCTTTCTGCTTTGGCAATTGTATTTAACTTTTTTGAAGAAAAGTAAAAGAATATAGAACTGAGAACAAGATAGTGTGAAAAATCACTTCTTGAATACTGTAATTTTTGGTGTTTCGACTTTACCAATTAACGAATCATTTATCTCACCTAAATTATCAACAATACGACAATAGAATTCTACTGATTTTTGTTTATGAGAACCAAAGAGTCCTTTTCGCATTGATGGTGCTTTCCATTCAAAGGATTCCAAAACAAATTTCTCTCCCTTATTGATTCTTGATTTTAATCGGTATTTCTTGAGATTTTTCATACCTTTACCATTTTCAACTTGTAGAATATCAATTTCGCTGATTTCACATCTTGTTTTAAAGATGAGTTTAGGAGTTAATTCTGCATGGAAATCTGAGT
>JAHLVZ010000205.1 GCA_019058165.1 Candidatus Heimdallarchaeota archaeon | reverse complement strand
ATAGACTTTCTCTTCAAGAATTGTTTCAGCCTTTGGATTAACAGGAATTATAGTATAACTATGTTCTTTCAGATATTTTGGTATCGAATGAGCTGCTTTGCTCGGATTTCTGGACGCCCCAACAACAGCAATTATTTTGTTTTTCTCGAGTATCTTGACTATTTCTGGTGTAATTGACATATCTGAAACCATGCTAAATATACGAGAAGTAGTATATTATTTTTATTAATTACAATTTAACAACTAGTGCTTTTTTTCAAAGAAAGATCTCATATTCCCCTATACCAAAATCCTCATTTGTTTGCCAATAATCATCGATAGAATCCAACATTGCTAATTTTGAAGCACCAACATAAGGCATTAAGTCAGTTTGTGTTGTTGATAGAATCCTAATATCGTTTTTACATTCTGGAAGTAAAATAGCTAATTCATCCTCAAGTCTCTTCTTTAATCCCAAGAATTTTGCACCACCACCCGTAAGGCAAATGTTGTTGCTGAATTCCTTCCACAATCTAATGTTCAAACTTTTGATAACATTAGCAATTGCTTGTGATAAATTAATCTCTTTCATGTTGTATTTATTGCCTTCACAATCGCTTCTTGGACATAAGGTAACTTTTTCTGAGAAGAATTTCTTATAGAAGAAGAGCTCAGGCAGTTTCCACCTTTCTGAACCAAGACTGAATGTATATTTATCAATATAGTATGTTATTGGTCTACCATCACTTTCTTTCATATTCTGATTATATGGCCTTACAAAGCAATGGTTTTCTTTTATATCTCGAACAAACATTGAGTCTATTGGTCCTTCGTAACCTTGTTTCTGTAACCAGGTACCTAGTTGTAATGTTAATTCAAGACCACCAAATGATATTTGGGCTATCTGCTCTTCAAGTATTGCTGCTTGATAAATCGGTACGATTCTTATTTGTGAAAACCCAATATCTACTACAATCGCAGTTAATTTCCTCATCATTGGTAAGTAGGCAACTAATGAAAGGAAAGGATCAGATATAACAGCTATCTTTTCTGCTAATAATTCCTCATGAAAATATTCGAGAACCATATTTCTAAATGGACTATCTGTTAGTACTGCTGTTGGTAAACTGATGAGTATCGGATTAACAATTGGATCAATCTTTAGTTTCTTAACACTTGCCAACCAGTATGCTTTAATGAGTTCTTCATTTGTAGTTTGACTACCCTCAATAGGGAATCGTCTTATCCTAACTTTCAAATCAGTGCTTTGTTCCGGAAAAACAAAGCGAGGATATTTTTCCCCACCAAAACCGATTTTCGTACTTGAAGCTCCATGAATAATAAGAGCAGGAGTCATATCTAGTTCTTCTTCTAGTTCAGCTTCTAATTTAGCTTCAACTGCTATCTTACTTTTATCCAGTTTCTTCATCCTTTTGGTTGACAAATGAGACGACCTTAATTAAACGATAATATAGTAAATACTGCTAATTCAATATTATAATGATGCGGTTTGAATAAACTCTCACAGTCATTAGGATTTTACAATGGAAAATTACTGGATTATATTTCATCAATCGAAATAAAGTTTTTTAATCGCTTATATTATCAATGGTTCTGATTGATACATCATCATAGCATCATAGAAACAGGTCGTACCCTTATCGAGATAGTTATTATTCCAAGCTGTGAGAATTAATGCTAGAACTAGAGAAAATTGACTTTAAGAAAATGGGTTTTCGTGCAGGCATAGAGGTGCACCACCAAATAAAAACAAAGAGGAAACTCTTCTGTAATTGTTCCCCCATCCTTTGCGATGGAGAACCAGATTATTTATTTGAACGATACTTCAGACCAGTGTTAGGGGAAATGGGTGATTTCGATGCTGGGATGCTTATTGAGTTTGAAAAAGGATATAGAGTAATTTATCATGCGTATGAAGCTTCTGTTTGTTGTTATGAACAAGATGAACAACCTCCTTTCTGGCCCGACTATGAAGGAATTTATATGGGCTATGAATTAGCTCATTGGCTTAATTTTTCAGCGTTAGTAGATGAAGTAGTTGTCTCAAGAAAGCAATATCTAGATGGATCAATCACAACAGGTTTCCAAAGAACGATGATTGTTGCTCGAGATGGCTGGGTACCCGTTAATGGAAAGAAAATTAGAATCTCAAATCTTACAGTTGAGGAAGACGCTGCAAGAAAAATCAAAACTGAAAATTTCGGACGAACAGTCTATTACAATCTTGACCGTTTAGGAATACCATTGGTTGAAGTAATATCTGACCACGAGGATTGTGATAATCCTGATGACTTTAAGAAGTTGGCAGAATATATTGGATTAACTTTACGCTTAAGTGGAATTGCTCAAAGAGGTCTCGGTTCTGTTCGACAAGACGTTAATTTTAGTATCAAAGGTGGGGATAGAGTTGAGATCAAAGGGGTACAAGACCTTGACACCTTTGTTGATCTTGCTCGTAGAGAAGTTGTTCGACAAGATATGCTCATAAAAATTGCAAGGAAGTTAAAGGATAAGCAATTAACAGAAGAAGATTTAGAACATACTTATATTGATTTAACAGAAAACTTTGACCCAAAAATCATTCCTAAAAATTATATCCTGATGGGAATTCGCATCCCAAAACTTGGGGGAATTTATGGGATAGAAATACAACCTGGCAAAGATTTCGGTCAAGATATCATCGAAAAAACAGAACTTATTTCAGGAATTCCTAGAAGCTATCTTTTCCATTCTGATGAAATAAGCCAGAAAGCTCTTAGGAGGGTTCAAGAAAAGAAGTTGAATTTAAAAGGAAAGGATCATCAGAAAAATTTCTTTTTCCAAAATTTGACTATTGATTTAAACAAGAAAATTAGAAAAATACTAAATCTAAAGAAAGACGATGCTTACTTTTTAGCTCTTGGTCCACAAAAGTGGGTTATCCATGCATTAAAGAAAATAATTGAAAGAACAAAAATGGCATTTGATGGCGTTCCACAAGAAACCAGAAGATTTCTACCTGACAATAATACAGAATTTTTACGAGTAATTCATGGTCAGGATCGTCTTTATCCTGACACTGATACCCCACCGATTGATATGGATATGGAAAAAATACAAAAGCTAAAAGAAAAGGTTGGAGCAAGACCATGGGAGATTGTGAGTGAATTTGATGAAAAATATGGATTCTCTTATGATCAAACTGTAAAATTAATTCGTCATGATAGAATTAATGATATTAAAAAATTAATCGAAGATCACAGTTTTGATCCAAATCGGTGCTACGTTTTATTGGAGGAAACAATTCTAGCTTTAACTAGAGAAGGACTAATTACAAAATCGCTTTCTTTGAAAAAACTAATCGAGGTTCTTAAAGGAGCACATTCAGGTGATTTCGATTTCAATCAAATCCAAGCTATTTTACGATTAATCATTAGTAATCCAAAAAAGAATCTGAAACAAATCCTCTCTGATTTAAAAATCAAAAAAACAACAGAAAAGGATATTGAGCAACTTTATGATGAGTCATTAAAGGAACTTGAGAAGCATCCAAGAAGAAATGATTTCACAAAAGAAGAGCTAGCTGGAAAAGTGACAGGCAATATTATGCGAAGAATTAATGGAGGATTTTCTGGTAAGAGAATCTTTGAAATGGTTCTCTCAAAATTGGAGGGGACATAATTCTAGGGATGTGTGTTATATGAGTAAGAAGAAAACACCTAAGGAAACAACCAAACAAAAAAGAGATCCCATCGGTTACAAAGGAGAACTCCGAACTCGTCTAGAGAAAGAAGGAATTGGAGTTTGGAGTGAGGTAACCGTAAAGAAGGGTGATGCTATTTATGATGGAGTTATACTTCCAAGAAGTGATCACACATCCGAAGGATATTTGGTACTAAAAGTGGACACAGGATATAATATTGGAGTAAGAATTACCCCTGAAACAACAATAAAGGAACATGGCTACAAAGAAGGAAAATACAAACTCCCAGACATTAGTGTAAAATTCAAAGATGATTTACCCAATGTTACTCTTCTAGGAACTGGCGGTACTGTTGCTTCAAGATTAGATTATCGTACTGGAGCTGTTTTACCAGCTTTTACACCAGAAGAATTATTCAGCGCAGTTCCTGAATTAATTGATATTTGTAATCTCACACCAAAGAAGATTTACTCCTTATTATCTGAAAACTTCCAACCAGAATTTTGGGCGAAAACAGCTGAAGCTGTTATGAAAGAATTTGAAAGTGGAGCTGAAGGAGTAATTATTGGACATGGAACAGACACTATGAGTTTTACCAGTTCTGCTTTATCCTTTATGTTTCAAAATCAAGCCGCACCAATCGTTATTGTTGGGTCACAGCGTAGTAGTGATAGAACTTCAAGTTACGGCCCTCTTAACATAATTAATGCAAGCAC
>JAHLVZ010000204.1 GCA_019058165.1 Candidatus Heimdallarchaeota archaeon | reverse complement strand
TATCTGTTTAGTTGCTTGGTAGTGATTGTTGATGCTACGGAAGCGCCTAACCCTCGTTATGACAGTAAATCTTTTTCACATAATGGCGCACATCTATCCGTATTTTCTCCCTATTCTAACACTAATTATTCGAGATGATTTTTCACTTGGTTATACTCAAACTGCTATCCTTGCTATGACAAGCTCTTTAGTAATGATACCTCTTACAATTTTGTTGGGCTTCATAGGTGATAGACTACTCCGATGGCGTTTGGAGTTAATGGCAGTTGGCTTTATTTTAGCTGTCTCACACACATTCATAATGTTTGCAGCACCAAATTATAACATTTTAATTGTTGCTGCTGTAGTTGGTGGTATGGGCGCTTCTATTTTTCATCCGATGGCATTACCTATGCTCTCACAAGAATTTGGTGAGCAAAGAAATATTGCTCATAGTGTCAATATGATTTTTGGAACGATTGGTTCTATCGTTACTCCTTTGGTGGCAATTTACTTTGCTAGTCAATATCATTGGAGGATAACATCCCTAGGTTTTGGTATCTTTGGTGCTGCTTGTCTTCCTATTTTGCTCATAATGATAATTTTTGCCAAGAAGGAATTACAATATAAACCACAAGAAAGCGTTGTCATGGATGAGGAAGTCTTTACGGTTGAAGAAGGGAAAAAGAAGAGATTCAATCGAAAGTTGCTTTTGGCTGCATTTACAGGACCCGTAATTGCTCTACTTATTGCTCAAGTATTTAGAAGTGGCATTTTCAGGATTCTAAATATTTTTACAGCATTAATCTTTGAAGATCAATTCTTAGTTTCAGAAATCGGTTCAGCAATAATTATGTCTTCTGTTCTTGCTCTTGGAGGTTTATCTGCACTTATTAGTGGATTTGTATCAAAGAAATCGGGAAGTCTGAAATCATTAATCTACTCAAAAATAGCAACAACAGTAACGGCTGTTCTATTAGTTGTATTTGTTGGAATCCTTATGTTAACTGGAGCAGCAATGAATACAAGCTTTTTAGTAATTGCCATTATCTTGTTTGTTTTATTAGCAATTACCTTCTACTTTGGAAATGCTCCTTACAATTCACTTCTTGCTGAATGTGTCCCACTTGAAGTTTTAAGCACTGTGAATGGGATTCTTGATTCACTGATGAGTGTTTTTTCAATTGTTTTAGTCGTTTTTGGTATGATTATCGACGAAGGCTATTCGTTTCCGTATGAATTTGTTCTCATCATTATTTTTGCCTTGATTCCCCTGTTACTCTTGCTATATGTTAAATCTAAAATTGGATTAAAAACACCAAAGGAAGTAGAAAGTGACAGATCCAATTCCTACGAAAAAATAAATGGAGCCAACAATGAATGAATTCATTGTAGATTTTCAAACAGAAGCAAGCTACCAGCCATAATGATCATTCCAATTGCGACACCTGCCATAACTATATCTCCTTTTCCATATTCCCGAGCAACTGGTATAAGTTCATCAATTGAAATGTACACCATAATTCCAGCAACAGCAGCTAAACTGATTGCGAGAATTTCAGGATGAGTTCCAAGAAAAGGTCCAAGAACCGCATAAGCAAGAAGAGCTCCCACTGGTTCTGCAACTCCTGATGCGAATGATAAACCAAATGCTTTCCATTTACTTTTGGTTGCATAATAAATTGGAATTGAAACACTAATTCCTTCAGGTATATTGTGAATTGCAATAGCGATTGCTATGGATAATCCAAGTTTTGGGTCGCCTAGTGCAGTAGCAAAAGTAGCCATACCTTCTGGGAAATTATGAATTGCTATAGCAATAGCTGTGATTACTCCAGTTCGTTTAAGAGATTTAATTTTAGTATCTTCTTCGGTTTCATTTTGTTCAACTCGGAGTTCAACAATTTCTTCTTGTTCCTCACTTTCATCTCGACACTCCTCTCGTATCGTAGAAATAGTCTCATCTTTTCGTTCCATATGATGTGGATTTTTCTCATGAGGAATTAGAAAATCGATTGAAACAACAACAGCCATTCCACCAAAAAAGGACAAATAAATCCAATAACTAGCAAAATCTTCAACGTAATCCAGAGCATTTGGCATTAATTCCAAAAATGAAACTAAAATCATAACTCCAGCAGATAATCCTAAAATAAATGCTAGAAATGATTTCCTGAATTTTCGAAAGAAAAAGGGTATAGCACTTCCAATTCCAGTTGCTAATCCTGCGAAAGTTGTCAAAAGAAAGGCTATTAAGACTAGTTTCAATTGCATCTACTTTTTTTTATTTCACTAGTTAATCTTTAATCTTATCTACTTTAAATTTTCTCGGCAAGTATTTTTATAGGTCAGAACCATTACACAGTTATGAATCAAGATACTCAACAGACACAAAAATTCGTTAAAATTGCCTTCATGGCGTTTGCATTCATTTTCAGTCTTGTAGCTGCAATCTTGGTGTTTGCCACTGAATTTGGTGGGTGGTGGTTAGGTGGAGGATATTCCAATTATTTCTATTGGTTAGGATCGGAAAATGCAGGGTTTGGAGCAAAAATTCCTCTTATTTTACTTGGATTACTTTTCCTCGCACTTGCACTTGTATCAGTAATTCTAGGAATTCTAACATTAATTGATAAGGAATTCTTCATCGGTAAATTATCCAGTTTCAAGATACTAAGTTTCGGTGGTGTAGCAGGAGCAATAGCTGGATTTCTCTTAACAATACTTTCAGTTATAATATTATTCGTAATAGCAGGCGATTACGAGGAATTATGGCTAGATGCTGGATTTTATGGACCATTAATAGGTTCATTACTTGTTGGAATTTTCTTCATTCTTTATGTGGTACTTGGAAATATTATGAAACCAGCAGAAACTGCAAAATAAAAATGAGTGAACAAGCAGATAAAGCAACTAATTTATCTGCTGCTATATTTTTCTAAGTAAGTTTTTCTTTTATTTGTTCGGCTTCGGTTTCTGAATCTGCAATACCTGTATAAGCCCAATTAGTTGGAGCATTACATATGGCACATGGATTTTTACCTCGTACACGAGTACGTTTCAAACGAAAAATATCAAATTTCATTTGACGTTCTGAAGCACAAATATCGCAGATATGTATGGAAAACTTAACTTTATCGCCTTTCTTTGAGATTGACATAATCATCAAATCGTTTTCTAAATTTAAAAAGATATTTCTTTCAATAAGATTTCAAGTAATATTATTTCTTTTTAATAAAAAAGAGAAGTAAAAACTTCTCAAATGTTTGTATTTTACATCAAAATCATAATTTCCCAACAGGTGCTACATAAAGAGATATTTCATTATCTCCATCGACACCTATGAATTCATTCAGTTTATCTTGCTGATAGGCTACGATAGCGCATGTTCCTGAATTAATAGCTTCGCAAGCCAAGTAGAGATTTTGACAAATGTGTCCTACACTCATTAAAATGTCTTTGAGAGAATCTTCTCCATAGCGCCATTCTGTACGGTAGGGTCTAGCACTCCAAATGAACACAACTGCACTTTTTCCAACGAAAGTCTGCTTATTACAGATTTCATTAATCTCCTCTGGTAGATCTTTTGCCTCTGTTGTTATTGGTAGTAGTTTATGTTCAATAGCTAAATATCGATAAAGACTTGGGGTTATGTTATCCACTCGATTGATTAAAAGATAAGTCTCGAAGGGATGCATTGCACCTCCTGACGGAACTGTCCTTAATGTTATTCGTCCTTCCCTTGCAAGTTCTTTAACACCCTGAGTTGCCCAAAGTAAAAATGATAATTCTTCCAAAGTTAATGACTCATTGGAGTATTTGCGGCAACTAACTCGGTTCTTAATAGCCTTTAATAGAGAAACATCACCAATTTTGAAATCCTCTGGAGAAACTAAATCAATTAGTTTAGCATCCTCGGGATAGGGTTTTTGCATTGGTGGAAGAGGTAAACCTTTCCTTTGATCAGATTCTTCTGTTATAATTGGATTTTTCAAATGTTTTCTGTAATTCATCTTCACTCATCTATCAATTGATTATTTTAAAATATGTCAATATTAGTCAGTTCATTCTAAAATGATTGTAAAAAACTGATTATTTGAGGATTTAATTTTCCCTTTATTTCTTAAGCAATAGATTTTTACCTAATCCAAATATCGTAAAACATATAATAACTGAAACAAGAAAATACCTTTTCTTATTGGTGATTTTTCATGGAAGAAGAAAGAATATCTGAGCATAAATCAGTCATTAAAGTCTACGAACGTCTTAGAAGTGAATTAGTAGAAGAACACGAAAAAATTGATAGAGTTTACAAACGAATTGAAAAAGAAGGCATCACAAATGTTTGGGATCGATTTGCAGATCAAGGGTTAGCTTTTGGGGATCCTGATCGTAGATGTCAATTCTGTCTTCAAGGAGTTAGATGCGATTTATGTTCTAATGGTCCTTGTCGTGCTAATG
>JAHLVZ010000203.1 GCA_019058165.1 Candidatus Heimdallarchaeota archaeon | reverse complement strand
GTTCATACCTTTTGCCTGAAGGTCAAAGTTTGCCACCTTCAATAACACAAAAACACTTTGCAATTTCAAGATTTATTTTTGGCACTCCAGCATTATTAATGAATTCACTCTTTGCTCGCTCTTCACATCTAAGACGAGTCAGACCAGAAGATTTCGATAAAGTAGAATTTATTGTAATTGATGAGATATTAGATGTTACAGCTCAAACAATTGCAGGAGAAGGCTTTAGAATGAATAAGCATTTTGCTCCTCTTATTGATCGGTTAATGGCTAAAGAATCAAATCAATTCTTAGGTTTAACAGCATCTATTCTTCAAAAAGGGAAACTGAAATTCATAGAAGATATGTTTGGTGGAGAAAAGAACATTGAATTTATTTATCCAAAAGGAGATGACTTCCAAGAGCATGCTCCAGCCATTAAGCTGAAGCGATTCTATGTTTTTGATGATATGAGGAAGGAAATGGATAAGTTACTTAGGGTTTTACGGTCTCAAACTGAGAAAGTCCTAAGAGCTGGGTATCGACGTCTTTCTGGTGGTCAAATGCTACCTTCTAATCGAACTTTATTATTTGCTAATGATGTTATGAAAAGGTCTTACGAAGGCACTAATTTTCAAGCTGGCTCGGAAGGTTTCTTCAAGAATCTTATTATCAATGCTGGTGCTTATCTTGACTTAATTGTAGCAAGACAATTCTTATTTGAGCACACTTTTCAAAAATTCTCTAATTTTGTTTTAGGCATTAAGAATACTTTGTTACTTAATGCTTCTCAATGGCTAGAAGTTAAGGAATTAGTTGAATTAGCCTTCAAGGAAGGGAAGGCAACTAACATATCTCCAAAAGATCTTCGATTAATACAAGTGGTTAAGAAAATTGTTAATGAAGAGAATAATTCAGTTATTATCTTCTTACGATTTGTTGAAATGACTAAACACCTTTCCGCTTTACTCGATAAGGAAGGCATTCCTAATCTGTTTGTTCATGGCAGGATGAGTGGTGAATCTCAGAATATGCAATTAAAACGTTTCAAAAGCGGAGAAGTAAAAGTTCTTTTCGCAAGCGAACGACTGATTAGAAAAGGAACAGATTTGCCTGAAGCCGATAGATGTATACATTTCGGAACAACCCTTTCAATTGAAGCTCGAGAACAAGCTATGGGTCGTATTAGAAGCACACGATCAGACTTGAAAGAAGACATTACGATTATTTATCATCAAACTGCTGAGCAAGAGAAATACACAAAACTAGTTGAGCAATTCCTTGAGTCAGTTAAAAGTTTGAAGACATCAGCAGGTTGGACTATATACGATGATGGATCCGTTGATGCTACTGGCCAAGAGCAACCAGATTTTGTAGTAGAAGAAGAAGAAAAAGGTAAAGAAGAGAAAAAAGAACAGGTCGAATAAAACGACCTTCTATTTACTTAATCTGTATTCCTCTTCTGCTAAGGTATTTTTTAAATTCACTTGCTTTTTCTATTAAGGGAGCAATACCTGAATCTTCCATATCTTCCAGTAAATTACTCAAATTAGCGATTAATCTATTTTCAGCGGAGAGATCTTCAGCATTGATGGTATCGAAATGTTTGCGGAGTATATCTAAAAAACCATTGAAAAAACTAGGTGCATTTGTAACACTCCATTCTCCAGCATTATATATTGCTTGAATTAAATACATATAGCGATCATATGCTTGTTCATCACTAAATAAGACATAGGAAATGAATGTAAATTGTAGTTCTTTAAAGAAACTGAACATATCTCTATTATGTGTATCTTGGAATGCTTGTTCAAATCTTGATTTGAATGTTGTAAGATACCATTCTTCCAACTCATTTGGAGTGAGATCAGTAGGAGGGGTCATTGGTTCTTCTTTATTTATTGAAAATGGAAAGTTTTCAAATTTCAGGTGATAAGTAAGATTAATCCAATATTGAACTTGAACATGACTTGCTTTCATAACTGGAATTAATGTATGATTCATAGCACCACTGACAGCCATGTCTTTGTAATGGAAATGTTCTTTGACATCACAGTCGACAAAGCTTTTACTTTGATAATCGTAGCGTTTGATGACAGCATCATTTTCTCTAACTTCACACCAAAAACCATCAACCATCTGCCCGTCATCTTTGACGGAAACATAATGAATGCCTGGTTTTACTTCGGCAAAACCACGGAAGCCACCCTTTATCTTATAGATTGCTACATCTAATTGTGCTTCCTTTTTGGGAATATCTCTTAGGATTATATAGCCATACATAATGATTACCTCCTTCGATTTCGAGTCAAAGGTTGTGAATCAGTGAACTGAGGTTGATTTAGTATTTAAACGTGTTATAGCATCGACTATGTTAATAGAAACGGTATCATGTTCCTAAGATTATCAACCTCACTCAAATAGGAAAATATAATACTATTAGAGCTATGAAGCAGATAATTCTAACTTAAAGGATGTAAAAACTGTGTTTGATAAAGAATTAGTAAAGAAAATTAGGGCAGCGTTCCCTAGAGCTGTGAAAGATTTCACAGGAAGAGAAAGAGCTTTTTTTGATAATGGAACTGGAACTCTCGTATGTGAGAGAGCTGCTAAAGCAGAAGCTCAAGCACGTGTTGATTGTAGTGCCAATATTGGAGCAGATTTTGATGAGTCTCAAAAAGCTAAAGAAACAGTTTTAGCTGGAAGAGAAGCTGTTGCAGAATTTCTTAATGCTCCATCTGGAGATACAATAGTTTCTGGTGAATCAGCAACAAAATTGCTTTTTGATGTTAGTTATGCAATTGGAAAGGAATGCAATGGGACAGAAAACGTTGTAATTACTGAATTGGAACATTATGCTAATGTTAGTCCTTGGAATGAGTTGGCTAGAGAAGGAAAAATCAAAGAAGTTCGATTTGCACGCATGAATTTAGAAGATGGAACACTTGATTTTGATCACCTACAAGAATTGATAGATTCAGACACAAAAGTAGTTTCAGTGACATCAGCTTCAAATGTGACAGGAACAAAAATTCCGTTAGAACGAATGAGTAGCTTAGCTAAAGAAGCAAAAGCACATTTTATAGTAGATGCAGTACATCATGTTCCTCATGGACCAATAGATGTTCAAAAAATTAATTGTGATTTTCTAGTTTTTTCAGGATACAAAATCTTTGGTTCACATGGTAGTTATATGTATATGAATCCGGAATACATGGAAAATTTGAAACCATATAAAGTAAAACCATCAGCAAAATCTGGACCTTTTAAATGGGAATCTGGCTCCAGAAATCAAGCAATGTTTGCATCCATTAAAGGTGTGTTGGATCACTTCCTCTGGTTAGCAGAACAAATTCAATCGCAATATGAAGGGAAATTCGAGGAATATAATACTGGAAATAGACGAGCTTATAAAATTGCAATGGATGCAAGCCAACAATATGAGAATTTATTATCGAAAGTTGTTTTAGAAGGAATTGATGATGTTCCCGGTCTTCTAAGTATTCCGAAAGTGAAAGTCTTTGGAATAACAGATACTAATCGATTAGATGAACGAGATCCAACTTTTGCATTCATAGTAGATGGCGTTCCCAATGAAGACATAATTAAGTATTTATGGGAAAAAGGTGGGATAGCTACTCGTGCCGCGAATTTCTATTCTTATACTGTGGAAGTCTTTAACCAGTCCAAGGTTAATAGAATCAGTTTAGTACAATACAATACACTAGATGAAGTGAAAGTTTTCTTGAAAACCTTAAATGCAATCTGTATCATGAAGTAAAATAGGATTTCCAAGATAAGGTGATGAAATTGAAGTGTAAAGTAATAAGAGTGACATTAAATGTTGATCATTCTAACTATTCCTTACTCGAAGATACAATAAATATCTGGCTGAAAAATAATCCAAAAGTGAAAATACTAAAAGTAGCTCAAGCAGGGTTGGGTACAAAAACAGTAATAACAACAATTTTCTATGATGAACAATGAGAAGAATTGGTGTGCGAGACTGGAATTGATTTCAAAAGCAAATATTTCATGATAGTAGAGTTAATTGGGTGATGGGATTTTACGCCAGAAATCGAAAAAATGCGGAGAAAATTAATTAAATTAAATTGCTTTTTTATTTTATGGTTGAAAGAAGTAATAAAATAATCAAAAAACTCGATGGCGCAAATATGGACATTGATTTGGTAACTGAAGAATCCAAAATTTCATGGGATCAAGATAAGTGTCCATGGAATCAAAAGGATGAAACCAACGAACACAAATGTGCTGAAAAGAATGTTTCAATTTGTCCATACTTTTGTGGGATTGAATATTTAGATAAAGTGCTTTGTAGTTACCCTCAAAAGAATCCGAGTATAGACTAGAATAAAGTACTGTTTATTGGTGTGCGAGGTCGGATTTGAACCAGCAACTAATTCTAAAATTATAAAAAGAATAGTAAATGTAAAGTTTCTAATAGATCCCTATCTTTAGATTTA
>JAHLVZ010000202.1 GCA_019058165.1 Candidatus Heimdallarchaeota archaeon | reverse complement strand
AGCATAGGATTACTGCTAACGGAAGGACCATCCTTCTAATATCCTTCTTGATCAAATTTTTTTACCTTCCACTAATAATATAGGTATTGTACTCTCTTTCAAGAGTAGTACGGTTTATTTATTGAACTCTTGTCTTTAAAAGGTTTATCGATGAAAGGAGTAATTACTTATAATTGGAGTATTGATTTTTGTCGGTAGTTTTGGTTATTATTCTATTATTTTTCAATTATTAGTATATTCTAACACAAAAACACCTATAGTTTGTATGTCTGAGGTTGAGATCAATTTCTCAAAGCAGTGATTATTTTCTCTCGACCATATTTTATTATTGATGGCAGCACACCTAATAAAGCTATTACAGTTAATACAACAGGTATTAGTACAATTTCCAAGATTGGCAAATTAACAGTGAATGGTATTATATTATGCGATGTTAGAATAGGAGTAATTAGATTTAATGATGCATATGTAAATGCTAGCCCAAGTAATAATCCGCCTATACTTGCACTCAGAATTATAACTATTATCTCTATTACAAGCAATTTGGATATCGTATTTGTAGACTTGCCCATTGTCTGAAAAATAGCAAATTCTTGAGTTCTTTGATTTAATGTAAAATCAGTGAACATGACTATTAAAACTATGATTATTAAGACAATGGCAATTAATTGAACATAGAAGAAAACCCGTACATTCGGAATATATGATTCTATGAAACTCCCCATGAATTGCTCATTGATGAGCTCTGGATTGACTTGTGTATTTGATAATAAGCTTTTGATTTCATTTGCAATTCTGGTGGAATTTTCATCTGGAAAAACACTTGCTAGGAATAATTGACAATTGGATATCTCAAGTTCTGTTTTCATGAATTCTTCATTTATGAGAACAATCCCTTCATTTTCTTGCAGCATCTCAATGTTTCGCCCATCCAATAAACCCAATCCGGGAGCAGAATTCAATATTCCTGTGATGGTAAAAGATCTATGAAAGACTCTTCCTGGCAAGTTAACTATTGGAATTTCATCACCTATTGATAGATTAAGTCTGTTAGCTAGAGGTTGACTGATAATCACTCCAGTATATGTTTCATGCAAATTTTTCAGATTTTCAAATGAGTTGTCTTCCGCGAAGCTACTAGCATCCCATTTTCCTACTCTCGAGTATGTGATGGAATCAACACCCAGTACCGTATAATCATCATAAGCTATCGAACCTGTTGTTTTCATTAAAGCAACAACTTCATTTATTCCATCAATTTGTGAGATATTATTTTTGAAGTTATAATCAACGGGGTAAGTAATAACTCTCATATCTGCGCCGTTTTTATAATCTGCTTCTAGTATTTGATTTTGAGTTACTGATGAAGCAGAAATTAGAGAGAAGGCAATAAAAGTAGAAACCAAAATTACTGCAAAAGTCATCGAGTTCAATTTCTTATCTTTTCGTTTGAAATTATTGATTAAGAAGAATGCTTCATTAAAGACAATTCTTCGAAACAAACTTTTCAAGGATACTTGGAATTTATCTGTTATGAGATAACTAATAAACTGTCCTACAAAAATCAATAGAAAACAAAACAAGAGAAATGTATAACCTGAAGAGGTGGTACTTCCTAAGGAGAAATTCTGTGATTCTTGTATTTTTCTTATCGTATCGATTAATACGAATATTAATGCAATAACAACAATTGTTACGACTCCGATATTTACTCCAAGAAAGATATTTCTTTCCATTTTTCTTCGTGCACTTAACTCATGTTCAGAGCTTTTATGTCTAAGAGAAATTTCCCACCAGATCTTCAAAGAAGCATATCCTATCAGAACAAAAAGTAAGGTGAAAGAAATTCCAAAAGCAAATCCAAATGAAAAACTTGGAGTCGACATGAAAGCTCTAAATGTTGCACCATTAAACCCACTAGTAGAAAAAGAAGGTATTAATGCGGAAATAATAAATGATAACGCAATTCCGAGCATAATTCCGAAAATTGCTACAATGAGGAATTCAATTATAAATAACAATAGAATTTGAAATGTATCTGCTCCCCGATCTCTTAACAGAACAACTTCTTCTTGTCGATATTCTATAATAATATTTATTGTGAAGATTGTCATCACAATACCAACTAATATGATAGGTATCATTAAGACAACTGAAATTGATGCTCGAGAATAAGCAGTAATTAATGAAGTCAAAGTTGATTCAACAATATAAATGTAAGTTGTAGGATAATCTCTTTTAATTGTCTCGGAGAATAACTGCATTTTATTTACTACTTCATCTATACCATCTTTGGTTATTTCATCTTTATCGAATTTTACAAATAAAACATAGGGTACTTCATTTGATTTCATATCTTCCTCGTGAATTCCCAAAGAGGTTTTTGGAAAAAGAATTGAATCGGAAAGCACTTCGCTTGATAGAGCAGATTGAACAATAGAAAGACCTTCATTTACAGTAAATATTCCTTTAACTGTAAAATCCTCAAAGTAGGCTGTTTGAAACGAAGAGAGAAATATTTCTCCATAAGCAGGATTCGGAATATATTTACTTATGGATAAATTTAGGACATCACCAATCTCAATATCCTTATTATAGATCGAACTTAATTCTTGAGCTTGTCGCAAACTTAGCAAAATACCATTATCTTCAACGGTGAAATTTCCCTCTACATTAAATACAAATGAAATCCGGTCCAGTGTTTCTTGTTCGGTAACAAAAGCATTTGTGAGTGAAACAGGATCATTTGGATCGGTTTGAGCATTTTCCGGCAGGACTTCATAAGTTGTGAAATTCTTGTTTTCTGTATTAAATAGAGCTACCGTAGAATATCCCGTACTATAGAAATCTACAAGAGTATTATCATCTAAATCTTCAATTATATCATCTATATCCTCGGGCTGTGAGGCAGAGAAAATATATGCTTGGAAATCTTGGGAACCCAAGAAATCATAAATAGCTAAATCTTCTGAAGTATTTGACCACAGATTCACAGATAAAAGCATGGAGACAGAGATAGTAAATCCAAAAATGATAATTACCATATGTCTTTTGTGACTAAGAATATTCTTGAAAGCCAATGATAATAGAAAGCTGAATTTTACATTGTTTTTACTATTCATTAATTGCCACCAAGTCTATCAATCATTTCCCAGTGTTCAAGATGTTTAGCTTTTTTTGCTGGTTTTCTTCGATTTTTTAGTAGAAGCTTTTTTCTTAGTTTTTGGTTTTGCTATAGTTTCATTCTCAGCAATCTCAGAATCTTTGTAAAACTCCTTTGCTGCTCTGAAATCAAAGAATTCCTTATCAACTATTTTTTCCTCAACAAGTATACCACTACGAAAAATTAGTACTCTATCTGCTCTTGCAGCTACTTCAGGATCATGGGTTGTCATTATTACTGAAATGTTTTCTTTCTCAATGAGTTCCTCGAGTAGGTCCATAATCTCATCACCTAAAGTAGTGTCTAAGGCACGGGTAGGTTCGTCACAAATCAGGATTTTTGGACTATTAGCTATCGCTCTTGCGATTGCCACTCTTTGCTTTTGACCATTTGATAATTGATGTGGATATTTGTTCGCCATTGGGCGCATTTCAACTCGCTCAAGTAACCGATACGCTTTTGTTAACGCTAGTTGCTCAGATTTCCCGGAAATAATTAGCGGGGCCATAACGTTTTCAATCGCTGTCATACTTGGAAGGAGATAGAATTCCTGGAAAATCATACCAATCTTGTCTCTTCTAAAAAGACGAAAATCATCTTTAGACATATTTGAAACATCATTTCCGTCGATTTCTATTTGGCCCTTTGTCATGGTATCTATTCCAAAAAGAAGATTCAACAAAGTAGTTTTTCCACTTCCAGAGATCCCTACTATAGCTAGAAGTTCATTTTCTTTCAAATCAAAAGAGACTCCCTTTAAAACTTCCAAAGGACCTGAACGGAGTTCATACTGTTTAAAAACATCTTTACACTCCAATACAGCACTTGACATGATTTAACCTTCTTCAAGGATTTTTTAAATGAATCGTCTTTCATAATTTTATTTTCTCTAATCCCAAATCATAATAAAAGAACTACATTAAAAAAGTGTAGGTTCTTCTGGGAAAAATAAGAAATGTTTCTTATTTAAGTGATAATTAGCAATTACCTTCCCTTTTTAAATGGTTTTTTCCCTCTTATCAGAATCTAGGAAGGATTTTATTATGATTATTTTTATTTAGTTACTAATAATAACTTGGATATTTCGAATTGTAAATATCAAAGGAAATATTCATAAAGAACTAAAATCAATCGATAAAAGGAGTATTGACGTTTATCTCAATACGTAATAATCAAGAGCGTGATAAAGAAATGGCTTCAGAATCACCACAAGCTGATGTGCTTCTAGAACTAAAAGATTTAAGAAAATGGTTTCCCGTAAAGGAACAAGGTTTTGTTGGGAGTAGACAAGTGGCAAATGTCAAAGC
>JAHLVZ010000044.1 GCA_019058165.1 Candidatus Heimdallarchaeota archaeon | reverse complement strand
CTTTGTTCTTTCCTATAAATTGGAACAATCACAATTTGAATTGGGGGGATAAAAGGATTAATAATTAAGCGCTTCTCATCACCTTGCATTCCAACGATTGCTGCAATTAATCTTGTAGACAGTCCATAACAAGTTTGATGGACATTTTTGTTTTTCTTATCTTTGTCTTGGAATGTGATGTTGAAGGCTTTACTAAATCCTTGCCCAAGATTATGAGTGGTACCGATTTGTAATGTTCGACCATCTGGTAATGGGCAGTCATATGCAATTGAATAGATTGCACCTGCAAATGTATCGAATTTTGGTCTTCTTACAATCAAATATGACATACAACTTTCTTTGTAAACTGCTTCATAGAGTCTCATGGATTCCTTAACTTGTTCTTCTGCTTCTTTTGCAGTTGAATGACAGGTATGACCTTCTGACCACAAAAATTCGCGATCTCGAAGTAACGGTTTTGTTTCTTTAGTATCAAATCGAATGATGTTACACCATTGATTTATTTTTAAAGGTAAATCACCATGGCTTCTAATCCAGAGTCGAAACATTTCATACATAATTGTTTCAGAAGTTGGACGAAGAGCTAGTTTTCTATCTAATTCTCTGTCTCCGGCTCTAGTTACCCAAGCAACTTCTGGAATAAATCCTTCAAAATGCTCTGCTTCTTTCTCAAGATAATCTTCAGGAATGAATAAAGGAAAATAAGCATTCTTATGTCCGGTTGCTTTTAATTCTCCATCTAATTTTGCTACAATGGATTCCCAGATCGAATACCCATAAGGCATAATAACATTCGATCCCTTCACAGGAGACCTCTTATCAACAATGTTTGCATATTCTATTACAGCGGTATACCATTGCAGAAATTCTTTTTCTTTGTCAGGCAACTTCATCTGTCTACAACCAATTGCAACTTGAAAAGGGAATTACTTTAATCTTTTCGTTTATTTTGATGATGAATACAGAGAATTTTCTTTATTTTGCGAACAGATTTCAAGCTCATTTCTTCACGGGAATCCCCTTTCTCCCAACAACAAAGAATGCCGTAAATCCGACCATCCTGGTCACAGGTCTAATAGCTCCTATTTTCGTGGTTAAGTCTCTTCTAATAACTTCAAAAGCTTCAATTTGATAAAAATTACTCTTAACCATTTTTTCTATTGCCTGATCCACTTGAGTATAAGTTGGAACAAAAACAAGCAGAATTCCTCCTCCCATTAAGGATTTGTAAGCTGAATCGATGATTTCCCAAGGAGTTGGTAAATCTAGAATTATTGCATCAACATCTTCTTCATCAAATCCCTTCGCAGCATCTCTAACTTTAAAATCCACAAAATCCGCGAGCTCTAATTTCTCGATGTTTTTTCGAGCAACTTTTTGATGTTCCTCTTTTATATCATAAGAATAGACGCGCCCATCTGGTTTAACATATCGAGCTAAAGCAGATGTTAAACTACCACTGCCGGTTCCTGCTTCTATAACTCTTTTACCACTACAGATACCCACACTGAAAATTATCTGTGCTATATCAGTTTGGTAGATAATTTGAGTTGAATGTGAAATGGAATCAATATAATCAGCCGGAATGGGTTTCCAAAGGAAAAAAGTAGCTCCTTTGTTATTTACAATACTTGAACCAAAGTCTAAACCAATTAGATCTTTCAGTAGAATTGACCCTTTATGAGTGTGGAATTCCTTGTTTTTTTCGATTTTAACCAACCATTTTTTCTCTGCTGAAGCTGAGATTAAAACGAAGTCTCCCTCATTGATTTTCATTTCTGAGTTCACCAAGTAGTATTGTTAATCAATCAAAAGTATACCATTACAAAAAACTTTCCTCATGAGTGAACAATAAAAACAGAAAATAAGCTTTCCTAAATCTTCTCTGCAAACAATCGGAAAAATTCATCGGTTATAATGGATCTAAAAATTTTCTCATCTGAATCCCCAACAACAGTTTTATTTCCAATGATTATTGTTGGCAATGATTGAATTCCATACTCAGAAGCTAAATCCTTGTTGATATCAATATTAACTAGTTTAATATCAAGGGGAAATTCTGCTGAAAGACTATTAATACATTCTAAAACTGGCTTACACCAAGTACAGCTGTCATTGGAAAAGAAAACAATAGGTAAACTTCTGTCCTCAAAAGCTCCATTAAAGTTTATCATTTGTTTCTTTGGCACACCAAATGTTTCATTCCAACTAGTTAGCATTTTAGCAATCATAGAAAATATATCGATAACATTCTGACCGGTTTTCGCACTAGCAAAAACCATCCCATGAAATTCAGCTCTGGCTTTTGATTCCGTTAATCTATCAGAGATCAAGTTAAAATCGAAATCCATATCAATTTTGTTAAAAAGGATAATCTTTGGAATTTTGCGATTCAAAATTTCATCTAATTTCTCATTCCAGACTACAAGGTCATCAATTGTTTCTGGTTTTGTGACATCGGAAACAAAAATCGCTGCATCAGCTTCAATCAAGTATCTAAAAGCAAATTTCTTGAATGCTTCTTGTCCCCCAACATCCCAGATGGATAATCCCACTTGTTTGTCAGCAATGGTGATGTATCTGGTGTAAATATTGAATCCTAAGGTTGCTGCGTAGCTATCCTTGAATTGGTCGTGAACGTATCTTTGAATGATACTAGTTTTTCCCACATTCGGACTGCCTAAAACAACAATTTTTCGGCAATCAACAGTACTACGCATAATTTACATCACTCTATTTCCTTTCTAACTGCAAAGTAAGTAATTTCAATTTAAATTAGTGAAATATTTGATTTTGATAATAAGTAGTTTTGGTTTTCTGCACTCTAAGAGAACAAATTTTTCCTTAAGATGATTTACTGAATTGTTTTGATTTTTTCCCTACATTACAAATATCACAATAATAAACTACTCGAGAAGAAACACCTGATTTAATTCGAACATGAGTTGTTATACCTGGATAGAGGAATTTCTTGCACTTTCTACAAAATCTAATTCTCCATTTTTCAGGCATACGAATTCTAGCTTTCATAACTATTTTTCTTGCTAAATCTCCGTATCTTTGGGCTAGCTCTGGGTCTTCTGAATAAATCCCATCAGCTAAGGTTAAAAGAATCTCAATACGTTCTTGAGCTATCTTTTTAGTTGCTTGTTTCTCGCGTCGGGAACTCATTCTTTCTCCACTCAAAGCATCTTCTGTTTTTTTGCTTTAAATACTCTCAATACAACAATTAAAAGTTCTGAGTAAAATACAGAAACTATTGAAAAAGCATTTAAATGCATTATAAATTTGGTTCTATATCTAAGAAAAATATCGTGATAAGCGGTATAAACGAAAGATTTAAACCTTAAACTTTCTGAACGCAAATCATTCTAAGAGGAAATATAGATGAGCCCCACTGTTTACGATGTTCCTGCAGAGGATTTAATCCAAGCAATCGCAGTCGAACTTAAGAAGTATAACAAAATTACTCCCCCTGAATGGGCTAGTTACGTTAAGACAGGATCCTTTAAACAGCACGCCCCACAAAATCCTGATTGGTGGTTCGTTCGTTGTGCATCTTTGTTAAGAAAAGTCTATGTTAGTGGTCCTATTGGCACCTCACATTTACGTAAAGCCTATAGTGGCTTAAGACGTGGTCGCAATAGTCCAGAAAAATCCACCAAAGCTAGTGGTGCTATTATACGTAAAGCATTACAGCAACTCGAATCAGAAGGACTAATTTCATCTTCCCGTCCGGGAAGAACAATCACAGCTAAAGGACGTTCCTTACTAGATAAATTCTCGGCGACATTAGTCAAAGAGAAATTCCCTGAGCTCAAAAAGTATTAGTGTGAGAAATACATAGTTTATGTGTGATTATTATGTCTGAAGATCGCGAGCTTGAAGAATTGCGCAAAAAAAGAGAAGCTGAACTTCAATCGCAAGCAGGAGCTCAGTCAGAGGCAGCTGCAAAAAGAGCTGAAGTTGACGCCCAAAAAGCAATGATCCTAAGACAGATCCTAACTCCGAAAGCGAGAGACCGACTAGCAAATATCCGTATGGCTCGTCCTGATTTCGCAGAAGGCATAGAGAATCAGTTGATTACTATAGCCTCAAGGAGTAATTTACCAGGTCCGATCACAGAAGAACAATTAATCGATATATTGAAGAAGCTTCAATCTGGTAAAAGAGAAAGTACCATTGAATTTAAAAGAAAGTAAGAGAAGGACAATAACATGGCTAGAAATGTACCTCATCCAAAAAAACTCCGAATGGCAAAAGCAGCAAGACGAACTAGAAGTGTCCCAACTTGGGTTGTAATGAAAACTAGCGGAAAAGTTAGGCAACATCCCAAACGAAGACATTGGCAAAGAAATACCTTGAAAGTTTAAGCAAAATAGCTTAAATTGAATCTTTGTTGCTTTTTTTCGCATCGCCCTATTTCTTATTTTGTTTATTTGAACTGATGATTTTAGGTCAACACGATTGTTTATCTTAATCCTTTTCTAAAAATTCTAACAAGTATTGAGCGGGTGTCCATACAAAAGCTATTCTTCTGTCATCGAAAAGTTTCGCAGGTGTTGGTTTTAAAACAACAATTGCATGTTCTCTCCGTACTTTATCAAGAGTTTCTCCTAAGTTTTCTACTTCAATACAATAATGATAAAGACGATTTCTTTGCTTCAGTATTTGATCAACAGGAGAAGATCCTACAGATTCCACTAACTCAATGTAACTATAATTTTCGTGATCTGTTTCCACTGGACTCAACAAAACAACTTTTACTTTTTGCAATTCGTCATAAACAATCTCAGTTACTTGCTTCATTCCTAAAGCTTCAACATGGAATTTCAGCGCTTCTTCTATAGAAGGAACAGCTATGCCAACATGATGAATATTTTCGAGTTTCATTTTTTCTCCTCCGTATCTTTTACAGTTTCCCCTGGTTTTGGTAGTTTAGAAACTACTCGAGCTGGATTACCAACTGCTACACTGAAATCGGGCACATCCCTATTAACAACAGCTCCTGCTGAAACGATCGAACCAATACCGATAGTAACGCCAGGTAGTATTATTGCTCCTGATCCAATCCAAGCACCTCTCTTAATTAGAATGGGTTTAGGTGGTTGCTTGAAGATTCCAGTTTGCGAATGGAAAGGGCTGCCACCAGAATGAGCTAACAGTAATGCACTAGGACCAATACTTACGTCATCTTCTAAAGTAATTAAGTGGGGGTATGCACCATCGAAATACACTAGGTTTCCAATGTAAACTCTTTTACCAACCTTCACTCCACACTTCCGCCACAAACTCGCACGGAATTGGTAAATTGGAGCATTCCAAGCAATCATACGTAAAATTCTGCCAATAATCTTACCCATTGTGAACCCTCAAAGGAGACTCGTTTTATAATCAAATATTTGCATAACCAATTAAAACTTTTGATGAAAATACTTGTAATTAAGAGAAGTGCCTCTAAGTAATAAGTGAAAAATAGTTTAATAAAGTATTAATTTCCCATAATAAAACAACAAAACAATATTTGGTGTGGTTTGTGGCTAAAATTAGTCGTTTAACTTCATGGATAAAACATCTAGCAAAAAGACGTGGAAGTCGTATCTTCGCACAGTCAGCCAGAATGTTCTATTTTCACATGGAACCTTTCCACAAACTATTGGATCGAATGTTCACCTCATTAGAGGAGTTCGATGCTGGATTCACTTTTCCACTTGTTGCATCTATTGCTGAAAAACACCTGGATTATACTGCATTTTTGAAATCCTATCCATACGAAATTGCTATCCATGGTTATAAACACGTAAGATATCAACACTTATCACCAAAACAAGTTGAACAAGAATTTCACTTAGCAACAAAAGCGTTTCAAAAAAACAAGATACCTTACAAAGGCTTTCGAGCACCATATAACAATTATTCTGAAGCAACAATACGACTTCTGGAAAAATTTGATTTCCTTTGGGATATCGGAATAGGTTACCAACAACCCTATCGAGAAACTTATCACTTTTTCAATTACAAATTTAAAAATGGAAAGAAATCAACTTACACTTGTATTCCATTATGTAAGTGGTCTGATGACTTCATGATCGATAGATACAATTTCACTGCAAAACAGATAGCAAAAGCATTAACCATTCAATTAAGAAAAGCAAAAGAAGTTAATGGAGTAGTTATGTTTGATTTGCATCCAATAAGAATAGGTCGAAGAGAATACATTAATGGACTAAAATTATTCTTGGAGCAAGCAGATAAACACAATGCTTGGGTTCCTTCTGTTACAGAAGCAGTAGAGTATTGGCGAAAACACAAAAGCTGGAAACACGATGCACCAGTTTGTTGTTTATTAACAGGCGATATAGATAATTTCACTTTTTGGGATTACTTACGTCGATTTTAAATTGGAGGGTAAAGCATGGCTAATTGGTCGATTGGGATTGATATAATCGAAATAGAAAAATTCCAGCGGTATAATATAGAAGAACATCGAAGTTTTTATAATAAAATCTTCAATGATTATGAAACTAAATACTGCCAATCCTATAAAGACCCTCATCCACACTTCGCAGGAATATTCGCAGCCAAAGAAGCTGTGTATAAAGCAATCAATGAATTTGTAAAAATAGAATTATATCATATCTTTATATCACATGACAAAACTAAAAAACCAATTGCTAAAATAGACTATAAAGACAAAAACAATAAAAAACTGGAAGAAATTAATCAGCAACTGAAAAAAATAACAATAAAAGTTAGTATTGCTCATACTGAGAAAACAGCGGTTGCTTGGGCATTAGTGCTTAGTCAAGATCAAGCAGAAAAACTAGATGAAAATTGGGATGATATAGATAAAACAATTCAAGATGTGATTCAAAATGAATTCCCCTCAAAAAACACCACTTGAAAAACAAGAAGACCTCCTAAAGAAAATTCAAGAGGATCCATCCTACTCAAATTACTGGTCAGTATACAAACAGATACAAAAAATCGATTTCTCGAAAATAAATGTCTTAGCAAATCAAAAAATCAAAATCGCTTTGCTTAGTTCTTTCACAATTGATCCCTTAGCAGCATTTATTGATATTGATTGCAGAATGGAAGAACTTTTCCCAGAAATATATGTCGCACCGTTCAATAGATTTCAAGAAGAAATCATTGATGATAAAAGTAAATTGTATAAATTTAAACCTGAAATAATTTTCTTCTTCATTGAACTTGAATCTCTTTTGGAAGAGAATTTCCTTATAGATTTCACTCGACTCGAAGAAAAAATCATTGTAGAGGAAATTAACAGAATAATTGAATTACTTAATGATCTTCTAACAAAATTAGCAGAAAACACAGATTCTATGATAGTTTTCAGTAATTTTATTTCACCAGTCTTTTCACCAATGGGAGTTTTGGATAAAAAAAGAGTAATTGGTTTGAAACGATTTTACAGGATGATCAATGATAAGTTAGAAACCCAATTTCAAAATGATAAAACAATATTCATTTTTGATTTTGATGAAACCGCTAGCAGGTTCGGTAAAGACGAATACATCAATTATCCTATGTATTACCGTGGGTCTCTCTTACTAAGTGAGAAATTCCTCCCAGCAGTTTCCTATGATTTGATGAGTTACATCAAACCTTTGAAAGGAAGAAATAGGAAATGCATCGTATTGGATTTAGATAACACTTTATGGGGAGGTATAATTGGAGAAGACGGTTTAGATGGGATCAAACTTAACATTAATTATCCAGGGAACCACTTCGTAGATTTTCAAAAAGCACTATTAAGTCTCTTCAAAAGAGGGATAATTTTAGCTGTAAACAGCAAAAACAACGAAGCAGATGCTTTAGAAGTCTTTCAAAAACATCCTTACATGCAAATAAAAGAAACACATCTTGCTGCTCACAGAATTAATTGGAATGATAAAGTACAAAATATGATTGAGCTCGCTGAGGAAATTAACATTGGATTAGACAGCATGGTTTTCTTTGATGATAATCCGGTAGAACGCGCAAGAGTAAAAGAAGCATTACCGGATGTCAAAGTAGTTGATTTACCGAAAAGTCCTGCTCTTTACAAGAAAACTCTCGAGCAATTAAATGATTTCAACACCTTAGCTATAACAAAGGAAGATTTGACTCGAGGGGAAAAATACTATTTCAGAAAACAAAGAGAGGGTATCCGGAAGAAAGTACAATCCATTGATGAGTTTATTAAGACTTTGGAAATCATTGCTACCATCAAACTAGCAGATAAATTTGCTCTACCCAGAGTAACCAGTCTAATAAATCGAACCAATCAATTTAATGTAACAACCCGACGTTATACTGAAGCCCAAGTTGAAGCGATGCATAAAAAAACTGCGAAATTTAATATTTACATATTAGAGATTAAAGACAAATTTGGCGAAGAAGGAATTATTGGGGTTGCGGTAGTAAATAAAGAAAACCAGAAAATATGGCAAATCGATACATTCCTAATGAGTTGTAGAGTGATTGGGAGAAAAGTGGAAACAGCATTTCTAACGAAAATAATAAATGATGCAATAACTGCGAAAGCACAAGAAATAAAAGCTGAATATATACCAACTAAAAAGAATCCTCTGGTAAAAGATTTCTTTAAAGATCACAACTTCGATGTTGAAGAAGAATTACCAGAGGGAACAATAAAATGGTCCTTTAAACAATTGAAGAAACCCATAGCCTTTCCAAAATATCTGACGGTGAAAGAAGATTGAGTGAAAACAACTACGATAAAATCATAGACATTGTTAGTAAAATACTATTAGTCGACAAAGAAGAACTCACAGAAGAAATATCAAGAAAAGATTATGAAGCTTGGGATTCCATGACTCACCTAGTCATCATTTCTGAGCTAGAGCAAAACTTCGATATTATTCTTTCAGATGATGATATTATTGCAATGAATACAATTAGTGATATTAAGACAATCCTTGCTAAATATGAGGTTAGTTTTTAGCATAAAACGGAATGAAAACTAGTAATTATAGAAGAGAATCTATTTTAGACATTACTTCCTGAGTTTTGATGGAAAAAAATCGGACTTTCGAACCATTTTCACACCAAAGGATATTTTTTCGGACTTTCGATAAAATCATTTGGCTAAGAATGGAAAAAAATTCATCTAGAAGTTTCTAAATGGTGTTTTTGGTGTGGAAATACCTCCCTCTTATATTTTGTAATTTTCCTTAGGGCAATTTTAATTAAATTTCACATATCTAGTATTGACTTTAATTTTAAATCACTAAAATCAGGTTTCGTATAAATACCAAATGTTTTACAAAAGTCAACAACAACTCGACTATCAATATTCAACTTATTTAGTTTAACACCAAAGAGTTGTTCTATTTCATTTCTAATTAGTTTAGTATTAAGTAGAACTTTCACATAATTTCTAGTAGGTTCTAACACACTTAGAATTTCAATCATTCTGTGTGTTATTATAATAGGAAGTTTTACTTTTTTCGAGGTTGAAACTTGATAGAAAAGATTGTTTTGATTTGCTAGTAATTTTACAAGTTCTTTGTTTCTTATATCTAATATTTTTTCTAAAGTTTTGACTGATATAGCACTTGAGCTGTCTTCATATTTTGAATATAGATTTAATGCGATACTCAATTCTTGACTTCTTTCTTTGAATGATTTTTTTCCTCTTTTTTTTACAATTTGATTCTTTAATCCAATTACACTAATTGATGAGAGTTTTGTAATATCAAAGTAAATGCCATCTAGAGTACTTGCTTGATTCAAGCCTTTAAACTGACATCCTATATGGGTAAGAAGTTTTTGCATATCTGTTTTCTTTTTTGGATTATCAACACCTATTAATTTCATGAAATTGAAACGGTAAAGAGCAGGAATGGTCAAATTATAAGCATAGTCCTTTATGTTACTTATTTTTGACTTTATTCCTCTTGAATGAAGATAATTTTTGAAATCAGAAGTATATCTTTTACTTGCACTACCAAATGAAATATGCTGTTTGTATGAACCATCTGCATCCATAGCGCCACGCCAGTAAAGGCTACGATATGGTTCTCCTAAATACTTGAAGAGAACAGGCTCTCGAAGCGATTGATATTTTGGTCCAAGAATGGAATGATCTGTGAGAAAATTCACTAGTCGAACAGCAGAAGATGATCGTAATTCAACATTCCAAGCATTCCCTGTTTTGAAAATCTTACCTGTGTCAGAAAAAACCTTTATGAATAAATCAGAAATTAGCTTAATATGTTCTTTTGTTTCATCTGTTACTCGTAGATAATGTTTGTGGAGATGACCATCACCATTAATGACTCCACAGAGATAAGCTAAAGTGGGCGTTATTTTAGTTGGAATAACATATCGTTTTCCTCGTGCACTTTCAAATGCTTGTTTATTTTCTTCTTGTTTCATTACCGGAAGTTCTAGAACTTTAGAAGCACAGCGATAAAGTGGATAAGGCATAGCTCCTCGTTCAAGATACGTTACTAATCTTGTTCGCCAAGTCGATATCTTAGAGTTGATTGCTTTATAGAAATAATCTCGAGCTATCTCAGCTATAAGTAGGATTTTCTTTTTAATTAGTTCCTTTTCTTCCTCGGTTAGAACTATGTAGGGGAATCTGGAAATAATTCTATCACTATCTTTTTCACGTAAGAAATCATTCTTACGGACGAGGATAGGATATAAATTCATAGAAAGAATGTTGTTATTAACAAGAGCGTACCATTTCCCTTCATTCGAAGTAAGTGAATCATTAGCTAATAGTTTATTTGCTGTCACCCAATCATTCATAGAGATGGTTTCAGAATCAAGTAACAAGTGATCATTTTCCCAGTTCAATGAGTTAGTCAACTTCTGTCTCTCATCAATTTCTTTCTAATTAGTTGTTAGGTTTTTCTTTCTTAAATACCCCTTAGATTAGCTGTACGCTTAGTTAATTGTTAAACTATTCTTTTAAATAAATGATTATTACTTTCGGTAAACTCTATAGAAAATAGCTATATAATTAGCTATATATATATTTTATTGAAGAAAAATGGTGAACAGAGTCGTTAGAATTCAACTACCATCTACAAAGCTTTTCGAAGAGTTAACGTTCTTAGCGAAGAACCTTTACAACTCAGCCACTTACTTAGTTCGTCAAACTTTCTTTGAAACAGGCAAGATTCTACGATATTATACAATCTGGAACAAGATGAAAGAAAAAGAGGAATATTGGAAACTCCAGAAACGAGCAGGTAGTCAAACACCACAACAACTACTAAGAATAATTGATGCAAATTGGCAAGGATACAAAGCAGCGATAGAAGACTGGCGAATAAATCCTGAAAAATACCTTGGAAAACCAAAAATCCCTGGATACCTTCCAAAGAATGGTCGATTCATTGTAGTTTGGTCAAAGATACAAGTTAGGATTAAAGATGGAAAATTAAGGTTAGTGGAACGACTGATGAAAGAAGGATTTCCAGCAATCCCAACGGAAAAACTCCCATTTACAGAAGCAAATCACGCTATCGTTAGACTAAAACCATTTTTTGATAAATTCATGTTGGAGTTAGTATATGAAAAAGAAATACCGGTAATCAAAGTAAGAGAAGAACAAAAAGTTCTTGGACTGGATCTTGGCGTTAACAACCTCGTAGCCACGTCAGATGGATTACTCATCAAGGGCGGAGTTGTCAAGTCGATCAATCAGTTCTTCAACAAACAAAAAGCAAAGATACAAGTACAACTGAGTAAGCAAGGTCTTTGGACAAGTGAGAAAATGCAACAACTAATGCGTTGGCGTCATGATAAACTGCATGATTATTTTCATAAAGCATCAAAAGCAATCATACAATACTGCATCAAGAACGACATATCCATCTTAGTCATTGGTCGAAACAAGAACTGGAAACAGAATATACGAATGAGGAAAAAAAATAATCAAAACTTTACTAATATTCCTTTCCACAAACTTATTCAAATGCTGAAGTACAAAGCAGAAGAAAAAGGAATCGAAGTAACATTTGTGACAGAAGAGTACACATCTCAGACTTGCTCAAGTTGTAGTCACCGTTCAAGAAAGAATCGAAAATACCGAGGACTATTTGTCTGCAAAAAATGCAATTTTGTATTTAACGCTGATGTTAATGCAGCAAAAAACATCGCGAAAAAAGCATTCCCTGAATTCGAAAGAATAAGGGATAGAGGTAGTGTGGCGCTACCAGTAAAGCCTATTGTTTTGTGAACGTTTGTATACAAACGATGCCATAGTAAATTTAAAATAGGTAATAGGAAAAGACCGACCAAAGAGAGTGAATAAAATTGTCAGAAGATGAACTGGTAGAAGAACGAATATACACAATTCCCTTCTATCCGAAGTTGAAATTATCTACTCGTCAAAAAAGAGCCCCAAGAGCCATTAGAATTATGAAGAAATTCATCTATAGGCATATGAAGGCGGAAGATATCATAATTGATAATGAACTAAATGAGTTCATTTGGGCTCGAGGTATTCAGAAACCTCCGAGAAAGGTTCGTGTGCGAGCCATTAAAGATGATGAAGGCATAGTAGAACTTTATCTTGTTGAAAGAAAAGTTGCTGCCGAAGCACGAGTCCCAGAGGTCAGAAGAAGACCTGGTCGTGGCGAATTAAGACCACCCGACGAAGAAGATATTGAAGAAGAAGAGGATGAATAATTCACCTCTACATCTTTATTTTTTATTTTTACACAATATCTTACACACATAATCAATTTTGAGAATCGTTACTCATTTACGCGTAATTGAAAATATTATTTATAATTTATCAGCTAAAGAGAAAAGCATAGACACTTAGAACAAATCGGGTGACATATGTGGGTTCTTTACAAATGGATAGTACAGAAAAACAAACAGAATCAATTGAAAGCAAGCTCGAACAATCTGAAGATTTACCTGAAATGAAGGAGTTTAAAGGGAAAACTTTACTCGTTGAATTAACAGGGGGAGCCATTCTTGGTGGTATGAGTGTTGTCTTTGCGTTTCTAGTAAATCCCTATATGCCTACAGTTCCTCTCATGGGAATCAAAATCATTGATTTTATAGCTATTCCAATGATCTTGGCATTCATTGTTTTTGGTATAAGAGGTGGATTATTAGCGACAACTATAGGGTGCTTATTTATTCTGCTTTTACCAGAATACCTTCCTTGGGTTGGTATGCTAGCAAAATTTTCAGCCACAATACCAATGATCATTGTTCCTTGGTTATTCTTTAAGACAAACAAGTTCACATCAAAGATTCGAATAATTAATCTAATAGAGGAGTCATCAGAAAATCTCCTAAAGTATTATCCCTTTTTAATGACTTTAGCAGTTCTAATTCGATTATTATTGATGTTTACTCTCAACTTGGTTGCCTTTGTTCCTTTGTATTCTGGGATAACATTATCAGTTGATCCGAAGATGGCTTTAATTCTTGCAGCAGGATATGCTCTTTGGAACATTGTACAAGGAACTGTTGATGCTTATCTTCCGTATTTAATCGCGTATCCCACACGGTTGGCAAAAACATTCAGTACCTGGTGAAAGAAAAACCATCCCTAATACAGTTACTCACACAAATTATTTTGCAAAAATAGGTCAAAAAAAGAAGTAAATGCAATTATTTTCGGTGGAACTTTACAATCTAAAGATTCAAAAGTGAAAAATTATTAAATAAGAACGCATAATACTTTTTAGTTAGTTGTGAGTATGCTATATTCACTTAAACTATTATCTAAAGGCGCACAAAGAAACCGAATATTTGGGTAGCAAACTGGACGAAATAGAGCCTATACGATCTATCATTCTGCACTAATAGATAAAAAACACAAGTCGAAAATGACAATGAGGTCATGAAAAAATAATGATCGCTATAACAAAAGAATTCAAGCAATTACTGCAAGAAATGTTCGATACACGCGGAGTTACAGAAATAGCTGCAGATGATCTAGTTGAAGTTCTAACTGTAAACTTTAAAGAGCTTGAAAAACTCTTGAAGGAAGAATCCGTAAGTGATGAATTTAAGCTGCTGAAAGCAAAAGATGGTTCTTATTTCGTAAAACGATTTCTAATTGAGCGTTTGGAAGGGAAATCAATGACTAGTACCTTTATGATTCAATGGGATAATATTGGTGGATGTCCATGTTTCACCTGTTATGAACTTGATAGGTGTGATATAGGGAATCCTATATCCTCTGTAGATTGCCCATTATTCTCAAAATGGTTGTTTTCCAAACCGAAAGAGGAAGAAGAAAAGTAAGAAGTACTGTTGTTTTTCATCTTAATCATCATATAACAGGCAAGCAAAGAAAGGTACTCGATTCTTGAAATAGAGCTAATCAAACTAAAATTATCTCTATTTTTTTATGTAATAACATATAAAGATTATATGAGGCAACAATCATGAGTCACAGACGAAGAATGCGTCAGAGAGAATTCTATTATCGAGAGGCAGTTAGGGAAGGCTACCGCTCAAGAGCCTCATACAAACTCATACAAATTAATGCGAAATTTAATGTTTTCAAAATAGGAAATTATGTAATAGATGTCGGAGCAGCCCCAGGTGGTTGGTCTCAAGTTGCGAGCAATTTTGTAATTCCAACTGGAAAAGTGTATGCAGTTGATCTTGATTACTTAGAACCACTTGATAATGTCATAGCAATACAAGGAGATATCACGGATCCTAAAACACAGGAACGACTAAAAACACTCATAGGTGATCCAGTAGACGTAATCCTGTCAGATATTAGTCCAAAGGTATCCGGAAATTGGAGTACAGATCATGCAAGACAAATATATCTAACAGAACAAGCATTAAGATTGTGTGCTTCCGGGTTCCTGAAACGAGGAGGAAAATTCGTCTGCAAATTATTTATGGGGGATCTATATGAAGACTTTGTAGCAAATCTGAAGATATTATTTCATTTTGTTTATTTTTACAAACCAAAAGCATCAAGAAAGGGTAGTGCTGAAATTTATGCAATTGCTAAGGGATTGAAAAAAGGACCACTTAGGAAAAAGAAGAAACCAAAAAAAGTAGAAGGAAAAGATAATGGTTGATTATTCTTTAGAGACCGTTGTGGAAGGGAAAACAAAGGTTTTGGTACCTGATGTTGAAGCCTTTAGGAAATCCCCTTCAAGTTATCCTCCTTCTGATGCTCCAGTTTTTTATAATAAGGTCATGGAGTTGAACAGGGATTTTGCCTTAGCTACTCTTCGTGTGTACATTGCATTGTATTCAAAGAAAGAGAAGTTATTCTATTGTGAACCTATGGCCGGAAGCGGAATACGAGCAGTTAGAATTGCTAATGAAATCGAAAATATTTTTGTGGTTATAAATGATAAAAATCCTCACGCAGTTGACCTAATCAAAGAAAATGTTAAACAACTACATTTAACCGAAAAAACCAGTGTGTATATGGATGATGCCAACGAAATTATGGTTAGACATGCAGCGGAAAGAAATAGATTTGATGTACTAGATGTTGATCCTTTTGGTTCTCCCTCAGTCTTTATGGATTCAGCAGCTCAAGCCTTAAGTTATAACGGTTTTCTTGCTGTGACTTCCACTGATATGGCTACTATGTGTGGAAGATATCCGAAAGCATGCATACGAAAATACGCTTCAAAACCAATTCATTCATCAATTAGCCATGAAGTTGCTGTTAGAATGCTTGTCGGTTTTATTGCTACAAATCTAGCAAGACAAGGAAAAAGCACTAAACCAATATTTGCTCATAGTACAGAACACTACATAAGAGCTTATGTGATAGCTGAGAAAGGGATAACAAAAGCCAAAGAATCAATGAATACTTTGGGATTTCTCGCTCATTGCCCAAGTTGCTATGCTATTGAAAGTAAAAAAGGAATAATCAACACTTTATCAAAGCAATGTCCTCAGTGCCAGAATAAGAACCGATTACTAGGGGGACCAATCTGGTTAGGTGATTTATATGATGAGCCATTTGTGAGTAAACTGAAAAGTGAAGTAGATAATAATCCGGAGAACTATGGCTCCCATAAAAAAATGGCAAAAATGCTAACGTTAATAGAAGAAGAAGTGAAAGCGCAGAAAACTGATGCCGGGATATGCTTTTTTGATCTTCATCAAATATCTGACAAATTAAATATCCCATCTCCAAAAGTTGAATCAGTTATTGAAGAAATAACCAAAGGCGGTTTTTCAGCAACGAGGACTCATTTTCGAACGAACTCTATAAAAACAAATGCTCCCATCGACAAAATAGTTTCAGCAATGAAAAAAGTGTTGAACATTTAAGCAACTGTGAAAAATTTTTAGTGTAGATATACTTGTTTTTACATGAATCAGATGTATATAGCTGGAATTGATGAAGCAGGTCGAGGACCAGTGCTGGGTCCATTAGTAATTGCAGGAGTAGTCATAGACGAGAAGGATCTAAATCCTTTGGTTGAAGAAGGTCTAACTGATTCTAAATTAATGCCTAAAGTAAGAAGAGAAAGCATGTATGCTGAGATTCTAAACCTAACAGTCGATTATCGAATCGTAATAATAGATGCTTATGAAATTGATGAGATGCGAAATAATGCGACGAATCTAAATCGTATTGAAATTAATGCTATGATCAAGATGTTAGGTGCTCTGACAAAATGGAAAAAGGCTTTTGTGGATGCGTGTGACAGAAATGCTGATAGAATGCAGTTAATCCTCAGGAATAATGTCCAAGAAAATATTGTAGCTGAGCACTTTGCAGACGTAAAATATCCGATTGTATCTGCAGCCTCAGTGATAGCGAAAGTCATAAGAGATCAAGAAATTGAGAAAGCCCACGAAAAGTTTGGTGTTGATTTTGGAAGCGGGTACTCACATGATGCTAAAACAAACCAATTCTTAATGGATTACTATTCAAAACACGGAGAGTTACCTGTTATTGCTCGGAAAAGCTGGGAAACATCAAAAAGAGTAATTCGTATACACGAACAATCAAACTTGGATGAATTTTTCTCAAATGCTGAATGACTTAACTTTTTTCAGCTGGGTTCTTCTTTTTTGATTTAATGAGATCATCAATAGAGACAACAGAGACTCCATCAATGGAGGATTTCTTAGAATCATCTCCAAGAACAATCAATGGATCCGCTTCAGCAATTTTAGAAATACTATATGTGACACGGATTTTTTGTTCAACATCATCGCTTGCAGGTTGCTCAGAAATACTAGTAATTGTTGTATAAATTTTCTCCATTTCATCGATGGGTTCCATTGATTTTGCTAAAATCCTTATCGGGATTTTTTTAGTCCAAAGCTGATCTTTTAATCCAATACCGTCGAAGTGCTTCTTGACTTCTCGCTCAATATCGCTTTTTGGTCCTCCTCTATGGGAGCTTGGAGTAGTAATTGAACCAATACGTTTCATTTCCTTGAAGAGATTTATCGCAACAGTAAGAGGTTCATCAAGCAATTCTTCTATCTTCATTGCAGTCTCAAGGGAAACATCGACTGTGCCACGCTCATATTCATAGACCGCTCTCTTAGAAACACCAACCTCTCGAGCAAAATCACCTAAACTAAAGCTTTTCTCCAAGCGCTTTTCTTTCAAGAGAGCTCCATCAAATTTGACTTTAAACCCGCCTCGATAAGCATAGATTAACGGTGGTAAACGTTTGAGAAGCAAGTTTCGAAAGGTTTCTTTGGAAACAGCTGGAATCTCGTATCGAGTATAGACGACTCCATCCTCAATTTCTGCATTGCTTCGAATACTTTGCCCAACAATAAGTGGAAAACCATCCAACATGTAAGATAGTTTTTGGAGTTCGTATGCTTGACCCTCCTTAAAACTATCAATGTTCATAATCAATTTGATGAGGAGGAGAACGGTTTGTTTCTTAGCAACTAAATCGAAACAGCCACCACTACCAAGTAAGGGGGTTGAGATATCAAATTGTGATTGCTCTAAGATTTGAGCAACGTCTTGATAAAACTGTTGTTGCTGTTTGTCTGCGATCAAAAGATTCACCGCACCTTTTGGGGATTAAGAGTTTGTTATATTATAATAGATAAACTAACTCAAAAACTAATTGATAAATACAAGAGTTTTAGCATTTATTTGCGACAAAAAACCACGAGAGAAGAGAATTAATCTTTGTGCGTTTGGATTAAAAGTTTCAACGGTTTTGCTAATCGTTCATCCATAACAAACAATTTGCTACCTGATTTCAGAGTCTTTTTACTGATCACAATTTCTTTATCGAGGATAACTCCTTTCAACATTAGTTTTGGATCTGCTAACCCAAAAGCAAAAGCAACTCGAGTTGTTAATTCACCAATGGTTTCACCATCTTCAACAGTTAGGGTTGCTTCATCTAAAGCATAGAAATCACCACAAACTGGACAATTGAATTTTCTCTCAAGATGCAAAACAGTTGTAGTGTTGCTTTTACCATCATAGAAGAGATAATTATCTAAGGGTTCTCCAAGTTTCATAATGTGCTTCATTGTTTCTTGACTAATGATTCCAGCAATAATCATAGACATAGTTGCAACAGCTGGCATAGGCGCCTCAGGTTTCTTTGGTTGATCTTTTCGCATCTCACCTAACGGACTACAAGCTTGACTTAATTTCTCCTGAGATATCAAGGGTTGGCATTCAAAACAAGGAGTATCATAGGGAATGATTCTTTGAACATGACCCATTAATCCGTACATGCCACCAGAAATCAAAGGTTTCTTCAAATGTACGCTAAGAGAATTCAACCAACGTCGAGCATCAAAAGAATCAAGACCAGCGACAATGACATCTGCTTTTTCATAATGTGTTCGCTTAATGGTTTCTAATCTCTCTGGAAGAGAAACGATGTCTATATCCGGATTTAGTCTGCGAAGAACTTTTGCAGCAACTTCGGTTTTGTACTTCCGAACATCCCTCTTACGAAAGAGAAGTTGACGATTAAGATTAGAAGTTTCAATAGTATCCATATCAACAAGAATGAGCTGGCCAATACCACTAAGAGTCATATTTGTAGCAATAAAAGAACCAAGTGCACCAACACCTGCAACTAAAACTGTGGCTTTACTGACCTTTTCTTGGTCCCAGCCTTCAATGCGCATTTGTCGATCGTATCTAGACATTACTCTCTACACTCTATTCTTGGTTGACTCTAATGCTGATTTTACAATTAACTTTTTCGATATAACATATGTATATAAAAAATTCTTTTGGTTGTT
This sequence comes from Candidatus Heimdallarchaeota archaeon, assembly GCA_019058165.1. Classification (GTDB taxonomy): domain Archaea; phylum Asgardarchaeota; class Heimdallarchaeia; order JABLTI01; family JABLTI01; genus JABLTI01. The sequence continues at coordinate 1,142 of JAHLVZ010000044.1, read as the reverse complement.
TCCCTTTGCAATGATTTTTATACTTAATGTGTTTGAAATAACTCAGCATTACCAAAAATGGTAATTAAAATTACATGTAATTTTATGTAAACTATAATTTTAGGTGAAAAAAAAGTGCCAGAAGTTTACGAATGGATGGGCGCCAGGCCCGGAGACATTGTCTACAGACACCCTGATGATCGAATTCAATGGGGTTCTCAGATAATTGTCAAACAAAATCAAGCAGCCATCCTGTTTAAGGAAGGCAAAGCTTACGACGTTCTTACACCAGGAAGACACTTTATCAAAAGTAAGAATCTTCCATTGATCACAAAACTCCTCTCAAGAATTGTAGGATTTGATCGGTCACCCTTTAACGCTGAAGTGATTTTTATCAGTACAAGCGACTACAAAGGTAAATTCGGCGGAAGAAGCCAAACAATGGACTTAGCTCCATTACAATTCCATGGAGAATATTACTGGGAAGTAAAAGACCCAAGTGCATTCGTTATGGAAATCGTTGGAAACCAAAAAATCTACAATTCAGCCTCAGCGACAGACTATCTTCGAGGATTCTTTATCCAGACCTCAATTGACCAACTCTCAAAGTTCAAACTAATACAAGTGATGCAAGAACTAGACGAAGTAAGCGAAACAATCGAGAAAGACATTTATCCACAAGTCACCAGATGGGGAATCAATCTCATCGATCTCAAATACCTTGGTGTTGATACAACACCAGAATACCGAGATAGATTGTTCTGGATGCAATCAGGTGTCTCAGCAGATAAATTGATTACTCTAAAAACAGTTGAAAAGTCAAGTGAACACCTTGGAAAATCTCCAGGTGCAGGATTCGGTGCTGGTATGGTTTTAATGCCAGAACTCATGAGACAAGCAGACAAAGCAAAATCCTCTGGAAGAGCAGATGATGAAGCAGTAGTTACTTGTCAAAAATGTGGTGGGCATTCATCACCCGCAGCAAAATTCTGTCCAACCTGTGGAACACAAATGGGTGTTAAACCAAGGAAAGCTCTACAATTTTGTACAAATTGTGGAGATAAAATTGACAAAGGCGAGAAATTCTGCTCTGCCTGTGGTCAAAAATTCTAAGCTGATTTTTTAACGCATCCTCTCACGAGGATCTTTTTCTTTCTTTTTCT
>JAHLVZ010000201.1 GCA_019058165.1 Candidatus Heimdallarchaeota archaeon | reverse complement strand
CATTAGGATTAGATATGAACCTAATTCCAGTAACAAATTCGAAATTCAGAGTAAAACACTGGTTATTTGATGTGGGACGCTTTGATGTTGAATTCTTTTCTGGTAATGAGATTGAAGAGAAATTTCTAATTGCTACTATAGAAAACGTTTCGGGAATATACGCTCCCAGTTATCCAGAAGAAACTGAAATATCGTCTTTAACCCAGAACTTACTAGGTGAATACGATAGTTATCCTAGCAATTCTTCAGTTTATTTTACAGGTGATACTTTGGGTAGATATGAGATTAAAATGGAAAACGGAGTTCTAAAGCTTGGTTCCAATTTCATTCTAAAACCCATTAGTGAAACAGAAATTATAATTCTTAGTGGAGCTTTTGTCGGAGAAACAATGACTTACGATGAAACTACGAAAAGCATCTACTGGAGCAGCTACATATATACCTTGATAGAAACCTAGTTGTATTCTATCTAGCAATCTAGAAAACTTCTGAAGTAACTTTCTCCAAAATCGCAATAATGCTTTCTTCTAATGGAACAGATGTTTCGATTTGATCAAGGATAGCATTCCAGGTATTTTCTTTTTCCACTTGTAAGAGTAGAATGAATTCTTTTAATTTCTTTAAAGCTGAATATGATTGCCCTTTGAACACGTAGCAAAAGAGAATTGATTCAACTGGTTTTAGTAAAACAGTTAGATCCTGGTGTTTTATTCTCTCAATTGAACCAGAGGTTTCAAACACTTCTTTGAAGAAAGCATTAATTGAACTAATGAAACCACTGAGTAACGATTCATCTTTACTAAAGTTACTTGGAACGAAATTCTTATTGAATATTGGTTGCCCTGTCTGTTTTAAAATAAGGAGCATAACCGGTTGTTCTGCAGGTAACTCATCGAGATCAAAAATTTGTTGTTTTAATTTACCCAAGAGATCATCTAATTGTGTTACTTCAATTCTCTCAATTATAGATGCATTGTTTTCTCGTAGTTGCTCCCATAAATCCATTTGATTTAGAGTTTTATCAAATTCTTGGGAGATTCGTTTTGCGAGATGATTGAATCCTTTTTCTTCAGCAATGATTTGTGCTTCTGTCAAAGATTTCTGAGCCTTATTAATATCCCAGTCTATTAGCGCAAGATGTGCTTGTATCCAATGAACTTGTGCGAGCACCCAAAATGATTGTTGTTGCATAGCAATGACAAATAGTTTCTCTAAGAGAACTCGTATATCTTTGAGGACTTCCTTATTACCGGTGAGTTTAATCTCGATTACAAATACTTCACATAGATTCAGCATAGCATCTAAATATAGACTAAAATCAATTAATTCCATATCAATGACTTGTTCTAGTAATTCCTCAGCTTTTACCCTATTTTTGCTTCGTTTATCAAGCTTTAAAATCAAAGCTTCTGCGATTTTTGTTCGTTGATCTATTAATGGGTTTTCTTCCAAATCATTGATTTGTTTTAATTCTTTAAGATATTTCTTTGCTTCATCTACATCATTAACGAATGTGTAGTAATTTATCAAAGTGTATATTCCGTTAGCAATGAATGAATTGTTTCCTGTTTTTTTCCGATATTCTAGTGCTTGGTTGAGAAAAGAAAGTGCTTTTTTATGTTCTCCCATTTTCATATAGGTTTTTCCAATAAAGAGTAGTTGTGCTCCAATGTTTTGGATACTGTTAATTTTATCAAAAATCTCTAAACATTGCAAGTGTGCTTCCAGAGCTTTTTCCAGATTGCCTCGTAGTTGTTCTACTGATCCAATGTTAGATAAAAGATATGCTATTTGCTGTTTATTACCAACTTGCTGCAAATAAAATAATGCTAACTCAAAAAATTCAAGAGCTTTGTTAATATCCCCAAGATGATAATAAGTGAGTCCTAAGGAATTGTATAGATTCCCACGATGTCGTTTATTCTCACTCTTCTCTAGAATTGGTAAGCTTCTATCAAAATATGAAAGGGCTTCTGGAAAATCTCGAGTAAAGGAATAATAACCACCAATATATCTTAATGCTAAAGCAATATCTTCATGATTACCAATTTCCTCTCTTAGTTTCAAATTTTTCTGATACTGTTTTAACCCATCATCTCGTTCTCCTTTCCTCAAATGTAAACTACCCAAGAGATAAGCTACTTCTGCCTCATTTTCCTTATCTTCAATTCTTTCAAAAATTTCTTGGCTGAGTTTGAGGTGGTCAAATGCTTCGTCAAAATTTGTTTTATTAACATTATACCATCCTTTTAGTTTGTGTAAATGCCCTAACCAATTATCGATTTTGTCTGGTTGTACTTCTTCAACCTCGGAAATCAATTCCTCTATGATATTAATTATCTTAAATTCTTCATCAAAATCTGCTACTTGCTCTAAAGCTTCAGCTTTCTGGAGAAGGAAATCGATTTTACAAAACAAGTCCCATTCTTGAATTAATTTTTCTAACACTTCATTTACAAGTGATAAGCACTCATCATATCTTCCTAGTTTAATTAAAAGCTTAGATTTTAAAAGCATATACCGTAAACAAAATTCCAGTGGTTTCCTTTTATCCTTTATAGCTTCATCTAAGGAAAGCATAGCTTCTTTATAATGCCCTTGATACAATTGCATCTGTATTTCTTTTATTTTAGCGCTGTCTTCTTCTGACAAATCTACCCACTATTAAAATTGATTAAATAACTACTGTGTATTTAAGTTATAATCAGCTTTGCAGAAAAAGGTCTTAAAATGTTTTCGTATACTTCATAGAAATAGTTTAGTTTTTGCTTTAGTGGGTAAACTTTTACAATTAACGATAGTAGAACAAAAATAAAAAAAGTAAACATTTTATTGTTGCATTTCCAATGATTTTATTTTAATAATTTGTTTAAGAAAATCAAAACTAATTATCTTAGGAACAAGCATATATAAGCTATCATTTCTAGTCCCTTTGATTTCCTAATAGGAATTATCACTCTTCATAAGGAAAAAGAGTGTTAATACATAAAGAGGACTATAGCATGGCTTACCCTATTGAATTAAGTTGGATAATAGTAATAATAGTAATTATGGCATTTCTTTTTGAATTTATGGACTCATCCTTGGGTATGGGTTATGGCACTACTCTTACCCCAATATTATTATTAATGGGTTATGAAGCAGTAGAAATTGTTCCTGCTGTTCTTATCTCTGAATTTGTGACTGGTATAGTTTCTGCGATATTTCATGCATTGTTTAAGAATATGACTTTAGGTCGTAAAAGACAATTGAAGAAGAAAATGAGTATGGATACTGAAAGTGTTAAATCAAATTCAACCTCTAATTTACCATATGAAGTTAGTGGTGGGATTTCAATTCCTCACAAAAAAAGTTTGAAAGAACGAATACAAGAGCTTACTCTTGACACACAAGTAATTTACATTCTAGTAATCTTTGGTATTCTCGGTACTTTAATATCTTCTATCGTCTCTGCTACTTATGGCTATAATGTAAATTTTAAATTTGGTGTAAAAATATACATTGGTGTAATGGTTTTTGGAATGGGAATTTTGATTTTAGCTTTAAGAAGAAAACAAATAAGATTCTCATTAAAAAGAATCATTACAATTGGAGCTGTTGCTGGTTTCAATAAAGGCATTTCAGGAGGCGGGTATGGCCCATTGGCTGTTTCAGGTCAAATCCTTTCAGGTAGAGAAGGGAAAAATGCCATTGCATCTACTTCTTTGTCTGAAGGAATTATATGTTTTGTAGGAGCTTCAGCTTATATTCTAACTACAGTCATAAAAAGTTCAACTAGTGGCGTTCCAGTAGATTGGGGCTATTTAGGTTTGGCCCCCTTCCTAATTTGTGGTGCTGTGTTATCTGCTCCACTAGCTGCATTAACAACGAAATCCGTGGAGAATAGATGGCTCAAGATTTTTGTTGGAATTGCAACACTAACATTAGGCATATTTAGTTTAACTAGGACAATCCTTGGTTTTACAGGGATTTGGGTGTAAAACTACAACACTTTAATGAAAGGTAAAATTTAACAAATAACGATGGAAGAACAATATTAAAAAACATATAACATTTTTTAAGATGCAAGAAATGAAGCTATGTATGCTTCATTTCTAAATTATACCAAATAAAAGAAAAAATACACTTTGAGTGTGAACCAAAATTGGTTGGAGATAACATAACTGATATACGATTTCATGGGCGTGGAGGACAAGGAGTAGTTACTGCATCTCGTATTGCTGCAGAAGCTGCCCTCGTCGAAGATAAATATGTCCACGCATTTCCAGCTTTTGGTCCTGAACGAGCTGGTGCACCTATTGAAGGGTTCACTCGCATTTCTCCCGCAGCGTTTACAATTAAGACAGAGATTCACTACCCCGATATTATTGTGATTCTTGATCCTACTTTAATAGGGACTGTTAATCTTGGTAAAGGCTTGAAAGACGGAGGAATTGTGATCGCTAATTTCGCTGGTTCAATGGACGAGCTGAAAAGCAAAATTGGTATCAAACAAAAAGTTACTTTTTACAAA
>JAHLVZ010000200.1 GCA_019058165.1 Candidatus Heimdallarchaeota archaeon | reverse complement strand
GTTAAAGAAGAAATCAAACTCACACCAAGTATAAAAAAACGAAAAACGGAATTTAAACCAGTAGGACTGCAAATCAAAACAAAGATGAAAGTATTACAAGAATCATCAAGAAAAACGACTATTGATGGCTCTCTCAGTGATTTTAAGCAATATTTTACTAGTCGTTATAAACAATTATTTGCTATTCTGAGAGGAAGAGGGGATGTATCTGGGTCTATTGGAATAAAGGATCTCGAGAGAGCAAAACTAGAAGCAAATGAAAGAATTACTATTATTGGCATAGTAACTAGTAAACGAACGCTAAAGAATGGTGGAATATTACTGGAGCTAGAAGACCCAACTGGCAGTCTTACAGCAGCTATCCCTGCTAAAATGCAGGAATTGTTGGTTAAAGCAGGCGCACTCCTTGAAGATCAAGTAGCTGGATTTTCTGGTCGTCTTTATGAAGGAAGGTTTATCTTAGATGATTTTGTTTTCCCAGACATTCCTATTGCTATGAGGAAAACGACAATAGAGGAGCCAATTAGTGTATGTATGACTAGTGACCTACATATAGGAAGTAAGGAATTTCTAGAAGACTCATTCAATGATTTACTCGATTTTCTTAATGGTAAGGTTGATGATCCTTATCAGCAAACATTGGCAAGTCATATTAAATATTTAATAATAAATGGTGATTTGGTAGAGGGTATTGGTGTGTATCCAAAACAAGAAGATGACCTTCTCATAACAGATATTTATGACCAATACACAAGAGCAGACCAGCTACTGTCTAAAGTACCTGAGTGGATACATATCATAATTACTTCTGGAAACCACGATGCTTGCCGACTTGCGCTACCACAGCCAGCAATAAGTAAAGAATATGCTCCAGATCTTTGGAAACGATCTAATGTTACGTTTCTGTCAAATCCAACAACCGTAGATTTACACAAAAAGATTTTCTTAATTTATCATGGAAATTCTTTCGAAGATATTGCATCACTCACACCCGGACTTAGCATGAATGATCCAAATGGTCCAATGCTTCATACATTGAGATATAGACATCTTGCCCCAACTTTTGGAAGAAGAACAAGTATCGTTCCAAGTATGAAGGATGAATTAGTAATAGAGAAAGTCCCAAATGTTTACCATACTGGACACATTCACATTAATTCTCACACACAATATCGGGGTGTGGATTGTATAAATTCAGGAACTTTTCAAACCCAAACAGAATATATGAGTTCAAAAAATATAGTTCCAACTCCAGGAAGAGTTCCAATATTAAACTTACATACAAACAAGCTTCATGAGCTTGTCTTCTTTGATGAAAGTGAAATTAAAAAGTGAATATTCTTTCGATTAGTATCGAAAACTTTTTCTTCAACTGCGTAAGCGAAAAGATGGAGACTGACAATGATAAATCCCTGGATTCGCATTATGCGCCCTTTTAATTGCTTCCTTCTTACAATGTGTGCAATAGTTGGTATAATGGTAAGCAATCCCGAAGAATTTCAAGTTGCTTCCCAATTGCTTAATCACTTACCTTCACTTATTATGATTTTCATTGGAGGTTGGGCATTAAGTGCTTCTGCAATGGTCTTGAATGATTATTTTGATATTGAAGTAGACAAAATAAACGATCCAGATAGACCAATTCCATCAGGAGAAATCAAACCAAATCAAGCCTTAACCTTCGGTTTAATCTTGATAAGCATAGGTCTCTTGATGGGTTTAGGAATAGATTTGTATGAATTCTTTATGAATGATTCACAAATTGGTGTTTCTATTATTACTGCAGTGATTTGTGCTATAATGGCAGCTGCGTACACCAGATATATGAAACGATTCTCAATTGTGGGCAATTTAGCGGTTTCCATTGGAGTGTGGATGGGTTTTCTATATGGGGATTTAGTCTTTGATTTTATGCCAGAAGTATTACCACAATGTATGGCAGCTGCAGCGTTCTTTCTAAATTTTGGAAGAGAAGTATCGAAAGGTATAATGGATATAGAAGGTGACCGAGAAAACAAAGTAACAACAGTAGCAACCGCCTTTGGTTCAAAGTGGACTGCAAGAATTGCCTCAGCAATTATTTTCTTAGCAATACCAACATCAATAATCCCGATATTTGTTGCAGGTGCGAGCTGGGTGTATTTGTTTTCAATAAATGTAATTCAAGCATTAGTATTAGCTGTTTCCATCTGGTTATTAATTGATTACAGACCAGAGACAATAAAAAAGATCAAATATGTGGTTCTTGTCACAATGCTTCTTGCATTAGTCGCATTCTCACTAGAAGCATTTCTAGGTGGCTTTGTAGTTGATCCAATAATTCCAGTAGTATAAAAAGAAGGGATATGAGATGTACTACATCTCAGTTGGGGGTTTTGGAGTTTCAGCACCTTCAATTACAGGTGGTTTTGGTTTTAATTGGTTCTCAAGACTAGTTAATCTTTGACTAATTAAATCTAGAGCTCTCGAAAGCCTTCTTAAATCTTCTCTATAACCACTAATATCTGCTGTAGGAGCGATTGGTACTTCTAAAGAGCCACCTCCTGTTGTAACTGCTCTGCCTTCAAGCTGAGAAACTTTACTCTCTATTGCTTCAATAGCCGTTAAAATTGATGGAACTCTATCGTCTCCAGATGTAGCTACGTGAGATTCTTCTAAAGTATCTAAACGACTGGCAAGGCTCGTAAACATTTCCTCGCCTCTTTTATCTCCTTGCTTGGAGAGCTCTGCTTCCAATCGTGCAACACGATCGTTTTCTAAAGCGTCAAGTCTTTCAGTAATGCCATTAATCATTTCTTTCAATTCTTCACTAACGTTTTCTAGTGTATTTTCTAAAAGATCGATTTTCTGCTTCATTTCTTCAAGTTCAATTGTATCCATTATTTCTTCAGGATCGGGAGTGGTTATGGGTAAACTACGCTCTGCTTCTGCAAAAAGCTGATCACAGACGTTTTTCAAGGGATATTTATCAATAACTAATCTTGAATTATTCAATAACTCATTAGCAGCTTTGACAATACCGCTCTTGGAGAATACTGGAACAGTAACTTCATTCTCAACGTCACCACGTAATAATAGAGCCAAAATCCATCTTCCTCTATCAGCAGTTAGTTGCAAATGATACATTGTACCAGGTATTTGCACATCCACTTTATCGATATTTGGTTGTGACATGGTTAAATCATTCCTTGCAAAATTCTAAATCATATCTAATTTATCTCATCTTTACTACTTTGGAAATGTATATAAGAATTCTTAAGTGGGTAAAAAAATGAGAAAAGAGTGCAACCTAAACTACTTAAATTACAATTCTTCTACATAATTTTGTGCGTGAGTTGCTGCTATACAACCATCACCAACTGCAGTAGCTATTTGTTTTATTCTACCACACACATCTCCAGCAGCATAAACACCAGGTATATTTGTCTTGAGATTTTCGATTTTTGTAACAATGAAACCTCGAACATCGACTTCAATCCCGAGTTGATTTGCAAGAAGTGTATTTGGTACAGTTCCATACTCAATAAAAACACTTTCAGTTTTAATTTCTGATTCTTTTCCACCCTCTTTGTAAGTCACAGAGGTAACAAATTCCTCGCCAGATATTTTTGTTACTCGAGAACTATAATGAATTTCGAGGTTCTCTTTACCTTCCAATCGACTTTCATAGATAGCATCAGCACCAAGCTCTTTCTTTGTGCATATCAAGTATACTTTCGATGAAAGATTAGCCATATATATTGCTGATTTAGCAGCTCCGTTACCATAACCAATAATCACCGTTGGTTTTCCTTGGTATAAAGCTCCATCACAAACACTACAGTACGAGATCCCTTTCATGTAATATTCTTCTTCACCTGGAATTCGCATCTTTCTGTGACGTGCACCCATTGCTAAAATAACCGCTTTTGCTTTCAAAGTTTCATCATCATCGGTTTTGATAATGAAATCCTTGTCTTTTTTTGCAATTTCAATAACATTATCATAAATGACTTCAGCACCATTTGCTTTTGTTTGATTCTCCATAGCTTCCATTAATTCTAGACCCTCAACTCCTTTAGCAAAACCAGAATAGTTTTCAATCAATCCTAATTTAGCTACTTGGGATTCATATGGATTACCAATAACAATAGTTGCGAAGCCAGCTCGAGCAGTATATATTGCTGCTGTTAATCCTGCTGGACCTGCTCCTACAATTGCAATTTGATATTCTTTAATTTCTGACATAATCTTTCATCCTTTGTTAAATTGAAGTGTATAAGATTTATTGCTTAATTAGCAAAAGAATTTCTATTTTTAAATAATTATTGTTTAACTATCTTAAATTTTAGAGTGCTTTTAACCAATATTCTAAGGTTTAGGGGATAACTTCTCATAGAAGATTTTTGTTATTTTACCGATTCCTTTTGTTCTGCCTTCTCTAAAGAGAATTTGTCTATCCTTTTTCAAATATTCTGGACAATAGAGAAATCGAAATCGCACTTTTGCTTTATCGCCTGTACGAATTACTTCTTTACTCATTTTTGTTATTTTTGCCGTTTGTCGAATCGTACCACAATGAATCACTGCTTGATAATTCTCCTGT
>JAHLVZ010000043.1 GCA_019058165.1 Candidatus Heimdallarchaeota archaeon | reverse complement strand
TAACGGTGAAGCACATCACAGATGACGAGGTTGTTTGGGAGGAATCACAAACATACGACATACAAATAGGACAAAAACTAACCACCGATATCTCAACTGACGATGAAATGACTGATTTTGAAGTGACAGAGATACCAACCAAGAAATTCGGAAACGCAAACACTAGCAATGTAGTAGTTATCCGCATAATATCATTTGCAATAATACTAATGGTAGTTTATAGAAGAAAAAAGAAGTTTGAATAGTATTTTTACATGAAACTCAAACTATCTTTTTCTCCAATTTTTTTTAACACTCAATAAAGATTTTTAGTGAAGAATCTAGAAGTAACCTATGAAAAAAGAAATAGAAATAATTTGGAAGGGAAATCTACCGTTAACAGCTCTTACGTGGGAATTCGACACAAAAGCAGCAGTAACATTCTCAAGAGAGTTTGAAGAAAAGATAGAGAACTTTTGGGAAAAGGCGATTAAAAAAAATCCTAACATGTATGATGGAACATTGCTATGTGTGCACAAAATAAACTGCCAAAAAGAAAAAATAAACCTAGTAATAGGATATATTCCATTCTCAGTGGTTTACTATCATTACCACAACAAAAAACCATTAATGGTAAGCTACGGATCACTAGGATTCCAAGCAAAAATATACAACCCAGAAAGAACGCACGTGTTAATTGGGAAAAGAGCAGCGACGCAATACAAACTAGGATACTATGCATTTCCAGGAGGAATACTCGAGAAAAAAGACTTGCAAGGAACAATAACAGAAGCATGCTTGCGAGAGATAAAAGAGGAAACCTTACTGGAAATAAATGCTGAAACGTTTAAACTACTGACAGTATACAGAGAGGACAGCAAAATATCTACTGGAATACTAATAGAAGTAGAAACAAGAGAAGAAATAGCTGCCAATGAAAAAGAGAGCATAAAAACACCCGGGAACGAAGAATGGGAGAAACAAGAGTTAACCTGGTACCCAGTAACTAAAGTAAAGGAACTAAAGAATGAGCAAACACTCGAGGGACTAACGATAACAATAAACGATTTGTGAAAAACAAAAAAATAGCTTTTTCTAGAAAAAAAGACTTGTAGCCAAGCCTAGTGCCAACTGAAGCAAGCAAAAACTGGACGCCGGGAAAAGGTTCCCAGCCGTCCAGGAAAAGGAAATAGGGATTTTATTAGACGTTCATCTAAAAGAATAAACGTCTATGTGGGGAGAGAGGGATCCAACAAAATTAGATTTTGTCGGATTGGAATTACGTACGGATGGATTGAATAAAAATATTTCTAGTACGTCCATTTTTCGCAATTTTCCGTTTTTCTCTGGAATTTTATTTTTGTCGTTCTGGGTTGTTCTTTTCTATTCATAGAAATAGTTCTTTTAGAATTTCGTAGAAAAGGATTAATGGGACAATAGCAAGTTTAATACCACTCATTTTTTGGTAAAGCAAATTAAACCACCAAATTGGTTTATCCGTTCACCTGCTGCAGTTTCAGCATCAATTATCTTTACATTTACTTTTTTATTATTCAAAATTTGTAAGAGACGATTTAAACGCTGTTTTTGTTTATGGTTATTTAGAAAGCTATCACTAAGCATGACATATTCGGGTTGTCGATTACCAATATTCCTTTTTTGGTATGTTAATTCTTCAATCTCTTGAAGAGAGTATAATACAATTTCGCCCTGATCAATTCGATTAAGACGTTCTTCTAATTCCTCAATGATAGCTGTTGCTTCTTTAGTTGTGGTTTCAGTTATTATTTTTTGTAGTACCTTCGTTTGTTGTAATTCAAAAACATCCTCTGCCTTACTTACACTACCATCTATAGTTCCGATAGAAAGCAAATTTGCACTTGTCTCTTGAGTTAACCATTTGTGATGTTTCTTTATATGTTCTTGAAAAATCTCAGAATAGTGACTATTTTTTGGCTGAACGATTATTATACTTCTAATACCCTCTTTGATATACTGTCTTAATTTATCAATAACTAATTCATGGAAATTGTAGAGCTCATTGTCAGCTAATTGTTCCCTTCTTTTTGTGATAGTAATAGTTTCAAGTGGTTTTACTATTTTGCTGAAAACTTGCCACATAACTGCTTTTTTTGTTTCAAATCCAATCAATAAAGCTAGTGGATATCCTCGATTCTTGCGAGTTCTTTTTCGCTTTTTACTCAAAAATGGCTTCTCCTTCAATATTCTGTTTTAAGTCTTGTCTTCTTTGCTTTCAATCATGCTAATGAATAAAAAAAGCTATTCCTTTTCCGGAAATAATCTTTTAATAGTTAAACTCCTTACTTTCTAACTAATCATGAAGTTAGAATTCCCTTTGACCCCTGAAAAGATCCGAGAGGGAATACAAAAGATTATTTCTTCTATCCGTGAGGAAACAAATTGGGATTTGCAGCGGACTCTTTCAGATGTTGCCATTGAGATAGGCGAAGCACCAGAATACTATGAGAGTTTTGGCATAGTTAGAAAAGAAAATAAACTGATTTTTGCTAAATGGATTAATAATCTAGTAGCAAAAATCGCAAAAGAAGCTATTGTTGAATTTGTCATAATTAGAGAAAGTATTTCTTTATTTATTGATAATAAATTACTCTTTGAGGAATTTCACCAACTTACGGATTTATTCCTAAATATTGCTGCTCTAAGCTTCCTCAAAAAAAGATATGTAGATAAATCAATAGAACCAAAAATAACAGCAATTACATCTCGTTTTCTAACACCAAGTGAAAGCTTATCAATTACTGATAAAAAATTATTACAAAAAATCGATTCTCTAATTCTTATTATCTTAAAACAAGGGATTTCATTTAAATTAATTCTTAATACATATTTTCATTTTATTGAAGACTTAAAAATTGAGGAAATTAACTTAGATGAAATAATTGATGATATTTTCAGATATTTATCGAATAGTCCAATTGAAATTGTTTCACCTCTTATCTTATCTGACAACTCTATGAATATCATCAAAAAAATAGTAGATTTAGGTTATTTATCATCTACAACTAAAATCTCTAAAGAACTTGGTATAGATAATTCCGTTGTTTCTAGAGAAATTCAGAAAATCGTTTCTCGTTATTATGCTCGTTTTCGAGCTGAAAGAAATTGGGAAAAACTTGGATTGCATTACAATCTTGGAATAATTCGTTTCTCGTCTGATCAAGATGAATATAAAGAATCCATTTATCAAATTCTGCACAAGAATCAATATATAGGTGAGATTTACGAAGGTCAGAATGCAAAGTTCTCGTATTTATATTATAACATTAAATGTCCATATAGTACAATTGATCGTTTAGCTTTAATTTTTGATAGACTTGTTAAAGAGAATAAAATCTCCTCTTTTGACCTAAAAACAGTTAAATCAAGAATGCATTTTACTTCAATTGTCGACAGAAACTATAAGCCAACTTTCGAGAATTTAAAGAATTTATTTTCTAAAAATTACAAATTTCAAAAAATTAAGCTATTGGATAAAGAATATTTACCATATGATGTGAAATTTGATTTTGAACAAAATAATATATTACTTCTCAGATTTCTATCCTTAATTATCTCAAATAGTATCTCTAATTATGGATCGATAGGTGTTTGGTTAGAACAAACAAAAGAATTCTTACAAGAAAATAATCTTAGAATAGAGGATTTAGATGATAGTATTAAATTTCTAAATAAACTGGAAAAAACATGTATCGAAAATGAACTTCTCGATTTTTACTTAACTCTAAATCTTTCCGGTGTAGCAAATGCAGAAATTTTAGTAATCCAAATTAAAATTGATCCAACAAGTGATGTAGCAAATGAAATAATTGAAACTTTAACTTGCTTCAGTTGGGTTCTTGTGCATAAGACATACAATGAGATATTCATTAGTATAACAGGCCCAAATTATGACCATCAAATAACAAAAATGATTCTTCAAGTGATAGAATCAAAAGGATTTGATTATGAATATTTTTCAGTTAGATCAAAGTTATTTAGATATGTTCCATACAACGAATTATATGATATAAAAAATAAGAAGTGGTTAAACACCTAAAATATAAGATAGATAAAGGATAAAGAAATTTTATCCTCCATCAGGATTTGGATCGCTACCAATACCTCTTGGAGCAATTCCGTACTTAATTACTACACCACCTGTTGCTAGGGATGTAAGAATAATTAAAGCTAAAGCGACAACTTTAGGGTTTACTTTCTTCATGTTTTTTTAGTCTCCATTATCTATATTCAATAAAAAATTACTTACAAATGTATTAAAAGAAAAAAGCTTGACAAAAAAACCAGATATTGTACACAAGTTGTGCATTTTTGTCTATAATATATAAACCCCACTATCATGCATTTTTTCATGGAAAATTCATTTTGATTTAATAAAAAAAGAAAAGTTTTGGAGTAAAATTAATCCTCCGCCACCAGATCCTTGTTCGTTTTGGGAGGGATTCTGGGCTCTGCCGTGATAATCATTATTTCGGTCTTTGGCAACAATATAGTTCATCCTTACGCGGATGTCCTTAGCTTTGTCCCAAAATTCTCATTTACCAGCAGTTGGTACTTCTCGGTTTTTTGTTTCATCATTTACATCGCTGTTGGTGTGAGTTTAATTTTCCACCTCAGAAAGAGAAGGAAAATGAAGAAAAAAGCCACTTTTAGGCTTGTGCCGCTTGAGGAAACAGATGGTTGATTGGTATGACTCGAATCAAGACGCCATTTAAATAACCGATGACTAACAGTTAATTGATGGGTTGAAACATGACGTCAAACAATGATTTGGCAAAATATGTTTTTTCTTGCACGAAAAAAGAGTTTGAAGTCTTCCTTCTTGAACAAAAGAGCCAAAAAGAGCTGTCATTGTTGGTGGATATCTTCACGAAAAACTATACGCGATACGAACAGTTCCCTCATCGAGACATGGTGAAGAGCATAGCAGAGAACAACAGTCACTTGAGGGAAAACATTACAGAGATTCTACTTGACTTGTTGACTAAGTACACCTACGGCCACGGTGTGCAAACATGTATCAATGTTGTTGATATGATAGGCGATATTTGCTCAGAAGAGGTTTTGCCCTCATTGCTTGAGGTCCTAAAGACTTCAAAAGGAGGTAATAGGTATCTTGTGGTGAGATCTCTTTTCACCGTTGGAGGTAGTGGTTCGTCTTTGCCGCGCATTGCATCCGAACTGCTCAAAGACGACGATTTTAAGGTTAGAAACAAAACGATTATCTCTCTGAAAGAATGGGATTGCGACATCAAGCAGAAGCTGCTTCTACCCTTACTCACCATAGGGGAATGTAAGCAGGTGATAATCTCAGCACTGCTTGCCTTGAGGGATTGTCCGACAGGGGACATCTATACAGCTATGATGAAAATCGCTGATGACTTGAAACTTGACTGGGAGATTCATTATTGTGCCGTTGGTTGTCTCGGCGAGATGGGGGCTGTTGAAGCCATCCCGTTGCTTGTCAGACTGATGAGAACTGATGACAACGACGAAATATGTTCAAGGGCAGCAGAGTCACTTATCCTAATAGGGGACACCCGTTCCATCGTCATGAAGGGATTGAGAAGATTTTTATCCAAATACAAAAACAAGAAGCTGGCTGTCGCGTACGGAAAAATCGAGCGTGACTTTAAAGTTCTTAAACAAAAAAAGTGATTAAAAAAAGAAATGGGAATGAGACGTCGGGTCCATGTTTTTAATGGAATTTTTAGTTGTCGCTTGTTGAATCATTCATTACGTCGTTGTTATCCAAGATTTCTTTTCGGATGAAGAGAACAATTTGTTCCACGAAAAGTTGTGAGAGAATTATTTGATTAACTATAAAAGGAGAGAATGGTCAACATAAAATCACGTAAAAAAGATTTTCTGTTTCTCAGTGATTGCTGGTATACTTGTCTTCAAAAGTGTCAAAATGACAAAAGTAGGGGTTTTTAAATAGCTTTATTAGAATATTTCTGTTGAAGGAAATAATTGGGATATTTAAAACGGTGGTCTCCATTCGCCTTTAAATCCCAATCTCTTCTTTCTTTAACAGTCTCCAAAAAGAGTCTCTCTGCGACCTCTTCGGGTGCTGCACCAATTCAAGGGGGCTCTTTCTTTTTTCTGCTCTTCTTTCACAATCTATAGTCATTTCGAAGCTATTTAAGAAGGAAATTTGCCTATAGATTTCCACTCTTTTTTTGTTTTCAAGATAATTTTGTCTTTAAACAATATCTTATAATTCTTTTTAGACTAAAGTTTCTTTTTGAATTTAAATATAATATGCTATTTTGGCTGGATCCTTTTCCTTAACAAATTGTTTACTTGAATATATTCTTACTGATATTAATCATTTATTGTTTATTTTTTTAAACCCTTTATATGCTTAATGGCTATTTTTCACAAGGATTTAAATAGGCTCTTGAGAATTTATAATAGAAGAAGCACGATCTTTTAGACGTAAATTGGGTCAAAAATAAAGTTCGCTTCATGCTATATCTGAAAAATAGTTGACCCAACACTTTGATGAATTGTAATCACTACGAGGTGATTTTGTAATGGATAAAATACATTCAGTTGGTCTTCCAGATAGCAACTCCTATATCATGTGTGTGGAGTGTGGAAGAAAAATAGAGGAACAACACATTCTAGATCCTGAAGAAATTCAATTCTGTTTTTATTGTAACAGAAAGAAAATTCAAAGGTTTTAGTTCTAGAATTGGAAAGATATGATGATTTCACAAAATCTCTTTCTTTCTTTCTTTCTCATTTTGTTTTGTTAATTGACCCGCCAAGCTATTTTTGGGATTAATCGTAGATCTTGAGCTCATTCACTGGTCCTTTCGTCTTCCAAAAGATATATTCATCCAATCCTTTTTCCACGAAATCAGGAATGGTTCCTATTATTTTATAGCCTATTTTCTGGTAGAATTTCACCGCTTGCTCGTTTACTGTTGTTGTCACTAGGAATACATTCGGTAACCCACTCGAGAAGGTCATTTCCTCTACGAATCCTACTAGTTTTCCTCCTATCCCCTTGCTCCGTGCATCTTCTCTCACAACTATTCTTCGGATATAATTTGCATACAAGATGTTTCTCTTTATTGCTATAAATCCTAATACTTCTTCTTTCTGGGTAGCTACGTACACTAATTCCTTTCCTAATCTGTCGTAAAAGAACTTCCTAGCTCCTTCTTTCTTTAATCCAAAAGCGGTCCAAGGAAAAGTTGTGACCGTCGTTTTTGAGCATTCTTCTATGTCTTCTTCCTTTAGCTCTCTTATTTTTATTTCAGTCATTTCTTTTCACTTCTTGGTTGACCAATAGGTTCAATATCTAAACTTAGGAATTAAATAAGTAAACCAAGTGCAACTACAAAAATTACTACAATAATAAACACTATAATACTAATAATTATTATTTTTCTATCTTTTTTCCTTTTTGACTCAACTTCATAATTATACTTCCAATCTCATTGCTCTCTATCAGTTAGTGGCATTGTAGGAGGTAATAATCTCTTTTTCTCTCTCTTGTAACGAACATTATATACCTCTATACCTTTCTTTGTCAAAAAAATTGTTGGAACTCTTTTTGAAGTATCAGTTCTAGTCATCTTTCTCTTCACAAAGCCTTTGATAATTAATTGCTCCATTAATTGTTTGAAATTTTGCGGAGTCAAACTAGCTAAACTTGCTCTCTCTTCAAAAGTAAAATTTGATCCCCCTTTCGCCGCAATAGCATCAATAACCCTTAACTCAGCTTTTGTTAGCTTCAATGCATCACCCTTAAAACCAGTAGATCTTTCCCTAGCACTTGTAGTTTTCTTGGTAATTGCATAGACAACTCTTTCAATATTTGTTGTCTCATCTCTAGTTAAAACTCGCTTTAGTAAATCCTCTTGACAGAGTTTTTCTATAGCCAAATGGAACACATTAATAGGAAACTTTGTTTCAGAAAAAGATTCATGAATGCTTTCTATAGTATAAAAATCATCATAGTATTTTTCCTTAATGTATTTCCATATATCTATTTTTAATCTGTCAGCTATTATATCAATACCTTTTGGAGTAATTTGATAAGTTTTCTCAGAAACCTCCTGAATTGATCCACCACTTATTAATCTCTTAATGGTTTCTTCACAAATGGACTCATTAATGTACCAATCTCTGGTGGTTGAATACAGTTCACTAAAATTGTATAACTTTTTAGGATCTTTTGTCATATGCTACAGAAAAAGTTTAGCACATCTCTTGCGTTGCCTAGCATGATGTCGACTAGTGGTGGACATAATACAAACATTTCGTTTTTCTATTGTTAAATTTTTCTCATTTGAAAAATATCACTTATTTTCAA
Organism: Candidatus Heimdallarchaeota archaeon; assembly: GCA_019058165.1. GTDB lineage: Archaea > Asgardarchaeota > Heimdallarchaeia > JABLTI01 > JABLTI01 > JABLTI01. The sequence goes on along the minus strand of JAHLVZ010000043.1, from coordinate 12,745 downwards.
AATTAAAATTTGATTATTTCTTCACCTTGCTGTTTCTTTTTTATTTCTTTGTTGACCAGTAGGTTCCTTTCTTTTCGAGCCATTTCCTGTAATCCCTAATTATTTGCTTATGATCGAATGCCAAATCTAACTCCGGAACCATTCCTACTTCAAAATCTCCGAAGGATGCAGCATCATCTCCCACTTCTGGTCTTCCCTCGTAGTCACAGATAAATGCTACTGATATTGTGTGCTCTCGAGGGTCTCTGTTTGGGTTGGAGTATACTCCCAGTATTTCTTTCAGCGTCACTTCTACCCCTAGTTCTTCTAACATCTCTCGAGTTAATGCTTCCTCTACTGTTTCTCCTTCCTCAACTATCCCTCCCGGGAGCGCCCAATAATTATGAAACGTTCTTCCTCCTCTTTTTATGAGCAAGATTTTCCCTTCTTTTTGGAGTATTCCATCTACTGCGAATCTCATATCAACACACAAACTGATTTCTTTAATAATTACTGAAGTAAGCGATTAGTTTATTCTGAGATTAATTCTCGTTCCAAGTCTACTAATTTTTCTACCACTCTTTTTCCTTTTGGAGTGAGATCGTAATAAAGCCTGCGCGATCCTTCAATTGCAGTCAGATTTATCAACCCGTACCCATGCAGAACTTCTCGAACCTTTATCAACGTTCGATCATTCATCCCAAGTCTCCTTATTTTGGAGCCGTACAATCTTCCTCTGTTCCACAGGAGTATGAGTAGTTTGAAGGTATCTTTCTGATTATTTATCTTAAAAATGAGCATTTCTTCTTCAGCAATCTCTGACATAGTACCTTACCTTTTCTCCTCTCTCTTATTATTCTTTTTCCACTCAAATAAAAGTAAGGGAAGAATAAAACATTCTCTTGTCCTATTCTTTTTCTGCTGCTTCTTTCTTAGTATCGAAATCGTCTGTTATCTTTTGGCCTTCCAGGGCTGAGAAACTCCATTCCTTGCCTGTGAAGGCGTGAACTATTCCTGACCAGTGTTTGTGTAGGATTGCTGCCCACATTAGTAGTGTTAAGAATCCTTGTATCATGTAAGCGTAGCCAGCTCCTCCTGCAATCCATAATCCAGCAATTCCTGTCCAGGGGGGACTTAACGGTATGAAAAATGCTGCCGGTATGACAAATAATCCTGCAATGATATTTGATAATCTTGATGGTAACTTGAGGGCTTGAGTTTGTATTGAAATCATGAACATGAATGTCATAAATACTAATGGATTAACGTACAGTAGTGTTCCCATCAAAACTCCCAGACCTCTTCCTCCTTGGAACTTTAACCAAATAGTATAGTTGTGTCCAAGGATGCAGAATGCTGGTCCAAGAATACATGCAATGGAATGCCAAAGATTGGTTGTTCCTCCTTCTGTGAAATATGCTAGGGAGAATATTTGATCAATTAATGCTATTGTAATTGTTCCTTTGAAGATATCCAAGAAAGTAATTGTTAATCCTACTTTCGCTCCATAGGTAATCATAGCATTGAATCCCCCCGGATTTCCAATATTATAATCCCGAAGATCTTTACCTGTGGCGAGGTTTCCAATCCAAACGGAAAATGGTAGGGCTCCAATAAAATATGCTACTAGACAGGCTAGAACAATCCAGAGGATGATTAAGTAATTCATGTTATCTCTTCATCGTTAGTAATTTTATTCTTTTATTGTCTTGCACTCTGACCTTATCAAATTTTCTCTCTTATTTGTGTTCTGACCGAATGTTTTTTCGTCGATTTGTTCTTTCCGCACATCTAGTAAAAGAATCAGCATATCGCATATCATACGAAATACGTCGTAAATCTTACAAAATACAAAATACAAGTGCTCGGAAAGTAACTGATAAATACCTCAACCGTTTTATTTATATTCCCAAGATATAACTTTCTATTACAAAGTATCTTGTAAATATACAAGTCCCTCGAGGGGAAAAATCACAATGTCCGAAGAAATATTACAGGAGAAAGCGTTAGTAATCGACAACGGCACTGGTTTGTCTAAAAATGGATACGCCGGAGAAGATCAACCACGAAGTGTCTTTCCAACTTTGATTGGCTATCCAAAATACCAATCAATCATGACTGACGTTGAACACTATGTGCGTGAATATTACATTGGAGAAGAAGCTCTTAACCTAAGAGGTGTTTTAAGATTACTCTATCCTATTGAGCATGGTACAGTCGAGGACTGGGATGCAATGGAGAGAATCTGGCACTTTACTTTCTACAATGACTTACGTGAGAATCCAAATGAACACCCTATACTTCTAACTGAAGCACCTTTGAACCCTGAACACAACCGCGAAAAGATGGCTGAAATTATGTTTGAAACATTTGATGTTCCAGCCATGTATGTTTCTATGCAAGCAGTTCTTTCACTTTACGCTAGCGGTCGAACAACTGGTTTAGTTGTTGACTCTGGTGACGGTGTAACTCACATTGTCCCTATCTACGAAGGTTTCGCTTTGACCCACGCAATTGATAGAATCGACTTAGCAGGCAGAGATATCACTAATTACTTCCGACGACTTTTACGACAGAAAGGCTATTCACTAACCAGTAGTGCTGAACTCGAAATAGTGCGAGATATTAAGGAGAAATTATGTTACGTTGCTTTAGATCCTGAAAAGGAACTACAACTAGCTGAGAAAGTTTCAGGTATGGAGAAAACATATCAAATGCCAGACGGCAATGTTTTAACCATTGGTACTGAACGATTCCTCGCTCCTGAAGTCTTCTTCCAACCACAACAAATTGGTAGGGAAGCCCAGGCACTTGATGACGCAATCTTCCAAGCAATCAACAAGTGTGATGTTGACTTGAGACGAGAACTTTACCAGAACATCGTATTATCTGGTGGTTCCACCATGTTCAGTGGACTCAAGGAGAGACTTCACAAAGAATTAACCGAACAGGTTCCTGAGGGAATCGAAGTCAAAATCATCGCTCCTCCCGAGAGGAGATATTCTGTATGGATCGGAGGTTCAATCCTTTCCAGCTTGAAGACCTTCCAAAAGATGTGGGTCACCAAGAAAGAATACAAAGATCTCGGCCCAAGCGCTGTTTTGAGATGCTTCTAAGCATCATCCCCTTTTTTTTCTTTTAAAAATGCGGATGGGCAAAGAAGTATCAACCTCTTTTTTCTATTATCTGTTTTCTAAAATTAATCTGTTTTTGAGTATTCTTCAGTTTAAAAGTTGAAGGACTTTCTCGAAATACTCATTAAAAATGTCTAGTGGATAATGTGCTTTTACGATTTCCGCGTATTCCTTCAAGATCGCTAAATTTAGTAATAATGAAAATTCAAGGTTATTTTGCTCAGACAAAGTTTGTAACTTTAAATCTAAATCTCTCCTTTTCTTTCCCTTAAATTTCTTCTCGAGTAATTTCACAACTTTGTCTGTTGATTCTTCGTGTATAGTCTTTATTACTTCGCTAATAGCTAGCATATATTTGAATCTGGAATTTGAGACTTGCTCTTTTGGGATCGGTTTTATTCTTATGTGAAATTCCAGGATAATTCTTTTCGGATCAAAACCGATTTTTTCAGCTAGTTGCGTTATGTATTCTTTCTCTTTTCCCTGCTCCCATAATTCAATATTTAATAACACTAAATCTAGCATTTTATTGATTATTACGTCGCTCCCCTCAATTGGAATGTTAACCAAGCTTCTTCTATCTCTTATTAGGTTTGGTTCTGCAAAGAGTTGTTGATGGAGGATATACGTGGCGACTTCTTTATAATCCATAATTTAACAGTCCAATATTTTTAATGTAAGAATTCAGTGAATGTTTATCGCTTTACTTCCCTTGCTTTCTCTTCTAGCTTCTCTAATGTATGGAGATATTCAGAATATACATCATCTAATTCTTTCTCTTTCTCCAGTATTTTCTGCTCTAGTTCATCTAATTCATCATTTTTCTGGATATTTTCTTCAAATCCCTTTCGTAATCTTTCTCTTTCTATGGGAGGTAATCTATCATCTTTTTCTGTCAGGATAATCACCTACTTTTCTTTTACATGTAGCCAATTCTTCGTTTCTTCTTCTTGGTTTTTTTGAAACCTACCATCTTCAAAGTATCCATAAGTTGGTCATAGACTTTTTGGATAAACTCATCCTCAGGGTATTTCTCATCTAACGCTTCGAATTGATTTAAGAATGGAACAATATCTTTTGCTCTTTGTTCTTGGGCTAGTAATCCAATAACTCCAATTAATGAATCAACATAGATTTTAATAATAACATTATTTTTCGGATGCGCTTGAACTAATTCTTTCAGTTCGTCAATTACTTCTGTTGTTTCTTTCAAATCGCCAATACCTATGATTTGCAAGGAAGTTATTAGACTTTGAGCATAAATTGTTTGTAACTCAAGACTGTCCTTTGTTGTATCTGCCAGCATTTCTAGCTCATCAAGATGTTTTCCTAATTCTTCCCGATTTTGTTCCCCTAAATTTGCAATTGCATTCAAGTAACCTTTAGCGAGCTCAATTTTAAAGGTTGTATCTTTCTTATCTAGGGCGATTGCTTTCATAGATTCAAGCCATCTTTTCGCATCTTCTGGTTTTTCGTATCCTCTATCCATGGCAGTTCTGTATGCATGAACCCATTCCAATTGTAAGCCGACGTTTGTGGGAAACGATTCTGATAATTCCTTAATTTCCAATAGAATAGTGTCGATTTTCGCAATATCTCGTTTATTTGAACTATCAATTTCTAAAATTAATGATCTTGATAAATTGAGTTTGATTTTTTCATTATCTGGAAATTTTTCAGCAAGTTCTCTGAATTTCTTAGTTCGATCCCTTAATGCTTTGAAATCACCCCTACTTCTCCAGTAATTGGCAATTTCACTAGAAGCTTCAGATAATTCTTCATGAATTACTATGTTCTCAGGATTATCAGTAGCTAATACTTCAAGGTGAGTTATGATTTCTCGCATTGCATTTGGTTGCCCTTTAGAGCTCATGGCTAGTAATGATGTTCGAAGTGCTTTTGCATAATCGTTTACAACTGATTCATCAGTAGGGTCATTCTTAACAAGCTCTTCAACTCTTGCAATATATTTCTTTAACTTCAGAGATGAAAACTTTCCTTTGAAAGTTTCGAGAGCCTTTACAACAGCTTGAGAATAATATTTATTCGCTTCTTTGTTATCTTTTGTTAGTCCATCCAATTCTAGAATAAATTCCTCCGCAGTTGTTAAGTTTCCTTCATCACAAGCTAGTTCTAAAGAACTGTAAATCTTTTCAGCAGCATCCATATACAAAACCTCTAGTATCTTCTTTACTTCTATAATATGATTGTTTAAATATAGACTTTCTTCATTTTTATACTGTAGGTAATCGGCATTTAAAACTAAACTATTTACATATTAAGATGTCAATGGTAAAGTATAAATTACAGAAAACAACAAAAAGCTCTGTAATAAAGTATCTCTCTAAAAAAGCTATTCAGAAAAGTTGTGGGTAAAAAATGAAGTACTCGCTGACAAAACAAGCAGACAAAGAAGCACTAGTTGAGCTATTTATGATGCTCTCTGATTCCTTAGATGAAGGAATACCAGATGTCAGTTGGCTAGGATCTGAATTTGAAGTAGATCTTAAACAGCCGGATCTAAAATGCACTATAGAATATGTTTCAACTAAAAAAGGTGGAGAATTCGCAGTTAAAATCCGTTGGATAACTCCTTTAGCAAAGAAACAGAAAGCAAAAGAATCCGCTGCCAAAACTAAAGAAAGACTTGAGAAAGGAGCATTGAAAACAAAAACCTCTAAGACTAAGAAAAAGGAAACTAAACCCATTGAAATGGTATCCGATGAAGAGCTTTGGTTAGATGATGAAGATGAAGCTTTTACTGCAACATCTGATGATGGAGAATGGGATTCTTCGGATTATGACGACGAGTGGTAGTTCCACTCTAATCTCTATCTCTTTTTTCCGCAATCTTTTTTTCTTCAATTGCCTTATTTGTTAGAGAAGTTCACAATAACAAGTGAAAATCTACAGATTAACGGTACTATGTGATTTGCATGAGTGTTTTCAAAGGAGATACGAAAGCGGAAAAAGCAATAGTCTCTATGTATAATGTTACCATAGCAGGCGTAAAAAGAAGTCTGATAACTGATTGGCAATATAAATCTGATATTGTTATTCAGCTTGTATGGACAATCACTAATCTTGTTGCGTATGGTTTTCTTGGTTTGTCTGTTGGGCAAGGAACAGGTGATTTTGCTCCAAGTTATTCGTTTTCACTTTTCCTGTTATCTTCCTCTGCATTCTGGACAATGTTTACTGGGAATTATGAGGAAACCGCTTTCTGCTTGAGAGAAGAGTGTGCTAGGGGTACCATGGGTTACTTGATCACTAACAATGTTGACACATTAAGCATAATGGTTGGAAGATATATCTCCTCAAGTATGAAGTTTTTTGTAATCTTTCTAGTTACTACCATTCCAACTTTTGCACTCGTGAAAAATGATGGAATAAATCTGCTTCCACATGCTGCCAATGAGTTCTTTATGTTAATTCCACTAGTTTTTCTTAGCTACCTTTTCATGATGAGCATTAGTCTGTTCATGGGATCAATAACCTTACTTGTAAAACAGACCACAACAATTGTTCGTATAATGCTGTATTTAGTTCGCATTGCTGGAGGTTACTTCTTCATGGTTGAGACATTTTCAGGAATGGGTGCTTGGTGGCTCCCAGTATTATTGGTTTGTTTTCCAGTTGTTTCAGGGCAATTTGCTTTTCGAAAGTATCTGGTTGAACATAATACTGCTGCAAGATTCCCTGATATGGCTTTAATAGAAGGAGGAGGAACTTTTGCAGGAATATCCTACGGTTACATACTTTTGATTAATTTAGGAGTATGCATATTATTCCTTATCGGAGCATACTTCTTTGTAAGATGGATGACTAAGGTCGCTAGAAGGAGAGGCACAATAGAATTTTATTAGGTGAAGTCAAAATGGTTGATCAAATTATACAATCTGATGGGTTAATCAAGGAATTTCCAATGGGTGGACTCTTTAAAGCACGATCGAAGGATCCTTTTGCTAAAAAGAGAGTACTCGATGGTATAACCTTTGACCTACCAAAAGGATTATCGTTAGCTTTACTAGGGCCGAATGGATCCGGGAAAACTACCTTATTGAAAACACTCTCAACAATATATTCCCCTGATGGAGGAGAAGCACAGATATGCGGATACGATATTGTTGATGAGATGAAGGAAGTAAGAAAGCTTATCAGCTTTGTTTCTCCAGCTATGGATTTTCAGAAAAAATTAACTCTCAAACAAACCCTCGATTTCTTCGTCAAAGTTACTAATGGTGACATGGCATTAGCCAGGGATTTCATAGAGGAATTACAACTTGACCATCTATGGAACACTAAACTTGAAACATTTAGTGAAGGACAAAAAGCAATAACCAGATTATGTGTTGGCTTACAAAAAAACCCCGCAATACTATTCGCAGATGAACCCACAAGTGGGATTGATTTTAGGAGAAAGCAAATAGTACTCGATTTCCTTGAAAAACAAGGAAAAGAACGAACACTCGTTTTAGTTGATCATTCTCCTGATGTAGTGGATCAGCTCTGTGACAAAATCCTACTTATTGCATTAGGTGGAACAGTTCAAGGAATGGTCGATGTTACAAAATTGCAAAATGAATTCAATTACATGTACGATATTATGGTTATCCCTAAGGATCAAATGACAGAAAAGATTGCGGAAAAAATCTGGCATAGATATGAAATGATTGGTGGGATGTGCAGATTTTTCGCAGGAAGTCGAGCTGAGGTTACAGATATCCATGATAAAATAATTGAGTGGGGAGGATTCATTGATTTCAAAACATCAGGAATATCAATTGAAGACATTACTTTGATGTGGTTAGCAAAACATGAAAAAGAATTAGAAGTAAAATTGGAAGAAGAAAGGAAGAAGGTAAAACAAGCGGAACAAGAAAAACTAGCAAAACAAGCAAAACGAAGAAATAAGAGGAAATGATTTAAACACCATTTCCAAATAAGTCTATAAAATAGGCGATAATGTCTGCATTAGAGTATTGAATTCAAGTTGTGAGAATATCGATGGCAAAGAAGAAAAAATATCAAAAATCCCTTTTTGAAGAAAGTGCACAAGAACAAATGATTGCTTTATCGGATGGAAGTGAAATAAGAGTTCTTTCCTTTACTGAAGTAAAGGACCCTCGAGAGGATATTGCTATTTTCTTCGTCCCCGGGATGTTTAGCATTTTCCCTCGCTGGGAGCCAGTTGTTCAAGCACTAAACGAAAATTATCTAGTTTACTATGTAGAATCAAGAGAGAAAATCACTAGTAAGTTAGTGAAGAAAGCAAAATTTGATATTCCTCGTCATGCCATGGATCTAGCTGATACAGAGAAAGCATTGGGCTTAGATAAGAAAAAATACATCACAATTTCGAGTTCGTTGGCAGGCGCGTCCATTCTCGAGAACCATGCACAAAAGACAACGACTCCACTTGGTTCTATCTTAGTTAGTCCTGGAGTAGAATTCCATTTCCCAAGATATGCACTCATTGTTTTACGTATTTTCCCGCCATTTGTTATTCAAATGCTTAAACCCCTCATAAGATGGCTTCTCGGAGATGTCCGAGTTGATAAGAAGAATGAGCCAGAGCAATCTGCACAATATAAACGATCTATAACAGAAGCGGACCCTAGAAAAATGAGGAAAAATATTCTAAGTATAGCTCATTACAATGGATGGGATAATTTGCCAAAGATAAAAGACCGGTTAATATTAATTGGTGCTACTTTAGACACCGTCCATGAAAGTGATTTCGCACATAATGTAGCAAATGCACTTGAAAATTGTTCTTTTATTGATTTAGGCACAAACAAAGCTGCACACGACACTCCGCTAGTGGAGCTTACTGGAAAATTTATGCAAGAATTATCTGGGAAAGGACCAAAACTTGAGAGTGAACTTACTCAGGAGTAGTTGACTCATCAGAGTTGGCGAATAAGGTTAAAGCTGATTGCCCCGCAGCTCTTTGTCGTTTCACATTTCTCTTAATACCTTTCTTTTTCTTCCTCCATTCTAACTCTCCACTTTGGATCGGTTTAATGATTTCTATGATATCAGAATTTTCATTAGCTGCAAGTAATTCATCATCCTCAATTCGAATAACTTCTTCCTTTTCTGCCACTACTTCATCACTTACACATGCAAATAAATCGTCGAGTCGACCAGGAAGAGCTCCTTGAACTTCCTTCAAGGAAACTTTCACCCCAAGATCCTCACAGCAACGAAGCATTTCTGTCACGTAGTGTTCTCGATCGATATTATCAACGTATTTCGGATGCCTCGCACGATCATACACTGATCCTTTCCCAGCAACAATAGCCCAGGGAAATTTATCGTAATCCATCCATTCTTTGTCGACCTGTAAATTCTCTCGAGGAGCATAGTTCACAAAGGCTTGCACAGCAGGTGCTTTTGCTTTGTAATCTTTCGGAGGACGACGAATTGGTGAGAGAATAACAACCTTAGGAAGTAATTCCTCAGTAGACATTTGCAGGACTTTAGTGCCAAGAGCCATTAGAAAGCGTCTTGCAGTTTGAAATTCGGTTTCATTTTCTCTCGAGTTTTTGGGGTGGCTTAGTAGAATATCCAAGACTTTTCTTTGAGCCGTTCTTGCAAGAGGGGACCAATCAGAACGAACTGCCTCGAATCCCTTAACTTTGAAATCTTCAGTGAGTAAACTAATGTAACTATAGGCTTTCTTTCTATCAGGTTTGAAGATAACTCGATAAGCAATATCCTCAAATTTTAACTCAAGAGGATTTGGAAGCTTGTCGTTAATCTCTTTTAGGATCGCATTAACGTGCCGCATTAATTTGCTTATGAGTTTCTCTCTTTTCTCAAGATTATTTTCGGCATAGATTTCTGTGAAGATACTCTCATCTAAGATTTTGATGAACGTAGAATCCGTATCACCATAAATTAATTCGCAAGGAGTGATCGTTCTCGAGACCTCTTCAAGGCCTTCTTCAATGCCCAGAAGATAAGTCCTCGCACTGTCTGCAATAGCAGATGCCAATGTTTGAGTATAGAAGCGACTCCGAATGTAGAAATGGGCTCCATACATCGAATTGGCCACTATTTTCATTGAGTTCTGCTCTCTCTCGAGCACAATTATTGTCCCTTGTATTTTGCTTCGTTCTTCTTGGTTAGTTGTCTCTTCTAGTAGTTTTGAGAGTTGTTTTATTTCGTTTTTCTTGCTAATTCTCTTACTAATCAATGTCTCTTCCATGATTGAAAGGCAGGACCGTGATTGTTTGTCGAAAAGCTTCTTTGGATCACCATAATCACTTGCCTCGATCCATTGTCTTAATGTTTCTCCCCCAACATTGTGAGCAATCATCACACTCGGATACATTGAACGGAAATCTGCAATGAGAACTCCCGTGTGAAGCGAGCCTTTTGGATAGAGTACCGTTCCTCCTTCGTGAGGATGGGTTTCCCGCAAAATTCTATTTTTCTCCACTTGTTTTGCGTCAGGTCGTTTCGGTATGAGAATTCCTTTTCGACGCATGTACCGCATCAACTCAAATTCTCCATTGAGTCTTTCTGTGCAACTATTGGCTTCCGCTGTTGGAAAACCAGTTACTCGAAGGGTTTCTATCCACCCAGTCATTCCAAGCTTCCAATACAGGTCATAAATCAGTTTACAATCATAAAAACAACGTTTTGCTAAAAGGCTTAAGCTTTCTTTTTTTCCTTCGACAACCCACTCTTTCCAGAGGGTCCAAAAGACTTTATCAGCATTAGCTTCTCCTAATCCTGCAGAATACTCAGCAAAATTATCGCCGTTTTCCTCTCTCTTCACCCCGAATTTTCCTCTACCAAGGACTTCTCCTGATACATCGTATATTCCCTTCTTACCGGAAGGGGGATGAATGCCCCAGGTTCTTAGTGCTAAATCAAAAACCATTCTTCCTTTCATCCTATACGAAAGTAATCGTCCGGAATAATAGCTCGGTTCATCTCTGAATAGAGATAATAAATGAGTAGGGATACCTAGAACACTCATTCGATGGATGAGATAGGGCAGATCAAATGAATCACCTTGAAAGGTGCAAAGGATGTCTGGTTGTATCTTTTGAAAATATTTGATGAAGTCCATTAACACTCTTTTTTCTTCTTCTTCCGAGTTTTCCTGTAAAATGAATAATTTACCATTTTCAGGTTTAGTGTCTTCTCCCCACATCGTACTGATGGCCAGGATTGGACGATTCTTTTTTCGCAATAATTCTTGAGCTGTTTCATCCTCTCGAGCGACTTTCACATTAATAGCCATGGTTTTCAAGGGATAAAATAACACGGAGGTGGTGATTTCTGAATCCGGGACAGTCTGAATATCCCTGAAACTAGCCTCGAGATGCAGCTCATTTTCTTTTCGCTCGCTTTTCGTAGCTTTCACTGAGAGGACGTTCAGACACTTGATGCTATTATCTATTAGAAATCTTTTGAGATAAGGAATGTCTGTTTCAAACGTTTCGAGACCCAATTTTTGCAGTTCATTACTAATGTCAAAAATCTTTCTGGGGTCGAGCCCATAAAGCTTGATGACTTTTTGTCTCTCACCCGCCCAGAAATACCGCCGCAAAGTCACCTCTTCTATACCTATTTGCCAGCGATTGACAATCGGATCATTTTGAATAATAAATTCAATGTCTTTGTTCTTTTTGACGTACAAATACGGAACAAAATCACGAATTTTCACAAGAACTTGGGTATCCTCAGTTTTGCCAAATAATCTTATGGTGGGTAGCTGATCTTCTTCTTCTGGCATCTTGTAATCAAGGTCAGTTAGTAGGAATCTAACCTCTTGCTTTCGACTCATATTTTCTGTGATCTCCAACTCGATTACCCTTCTCCTCTTAGTAGGGCTACAAATCCTCAGTTCATTTTCGAAGAACATTTAGAGTGGTCCTTAATTAATAGAAGACCGAAAGTGAGAGTCAACTGTAAGTATTTTTGTCGAAAAAAATGCACAGAACAAATCGTTTCCGGGAAAAAGTTCACTCGAGAAGTTCCTTGCTTAGAATAATTTTTGTTGCTTGTACTTCTCTACGAGTTTAGTTATGCATTGTTCCCCTTTGTTTTCTGGTTTATTTACATAGAGAGGAACAGGATAAGCTTCCATCTTATCGGCATCATAAGGTTTCAAAAGAGGTTTGACTTTATCTATTTCTTGGTTTTCAGGGTTTAACCACAAATCGAAATCTTTAGGATCAATTATCACAGGCATTCGTTTGTGTATAGGTTCTACTATTTTGTTTGGTTCAGTGGTTAGTATAGAACAAGATTCTACTTCTTTCCCTTCGGGGCTTTTCCATTTATCCCAAATACCTGCAAGAGCCAAAGGTTTGTTCTCCTTCAAATGAATAAAGTAGGGTTGTTTTGGTCCATCTCTCTTCTTTTGCCACTCATAAAATCCGTCTGCTGGGATTAGACAGCGATGATTCTTGAAAGCCGCTTTAAAAGATGGTTTTTCACTAACAGTTTCAGAACGTGAATTAATCATCCGATTCCCAATTGTTGGGTCTTTAGCCCAGAAAGGAATCAATCCCCATTTGAGAGGAACTACTTCTTTTTGAAAATTGTTTGGAGCAGCTGTCCTTGTTTGTTCGTCTCTCACAATGATCCCTCGAACAGCATAAATG
>JAHLVZ010000199.1 GCA_019058165.1 Candidatus Heimdallarchaeota archaeon | reverse complement strand
CTGAACCAAATAGGATTTCAATGGTTCCATCCTGATCAATATCAGCAACTGCAGGAGAAGAAAGAGGATCAAAAATACCTGTAAAAAAAGTCCACTCCACACTACCTGTGTGATTCAAACAGTAAACATAATGACTTGATCCGAAAATCACTTCCTGGAAGCCATCAGCATCAATATCAACAACACAAGGAGAATCATGAATCCATCCGTATGTTGTATAATTCCATTTTTTGTTTCCTAAATGATCAAGGCAGAAGAGATTTTCTTCTGAACCAAATAGGATTTCAATGGTTCCATCCTGATCAATATCAGCAACTGCAGGTGAAGCATGGACATAATCAGTACCAGTAAAGAATTCCCATTGCTTTGTTCCACTATAATCTATACAAAATAATCGTCCAGCATGAGAACCAACTAACACTTCTAGTGTACCATCTGCATTAAGATCAATAGCTGCAGGAGTTCCGGCAATATAATCATATGTACTGAATTCCCATTCCAAATTTACTCCCATTGCTTGAGGGAGAAATTCATCAACAATGTTTTCGCTATTTTTTGTTTCAGTATTCTTTTGTGGTATAAAAACCACAGTTAAAAAAATAGTAATAATTATAATCAAACTTTTTCTAGCTATTCGCATTTAGCACCCACCCCGAAAGCACACTACTATATTGTTTTGAAGATTCATTTACTTTTCGCAAAATAAGATACCTCGGACTCACACTTCTCCTTTAAGTTTTAGAAATTTTTACCCTAAGTAAACAAGACTTAGAGCTAAACCAGTAACAGCAAGAGCTAAAGCAAAAGAAAAACCGAAAATCCTAGGAAGAAACCTTCGACTAGAAGGAGTGAGTTTTCTAGTTCGAAGAAACTAAACAAGAGACCAAATAAGCAAACCAAGAAAACAAGCAGAAAAAAATACAGAAAGAATCTGAGTAGTCAGTGTTATGCGAAAATACCAACGAGGGTAAGGAATAGGATTATTAATAGAAAAATACTCAAAGAATTTCTCAAACATAAAATAATACTCCCTGAATTTTACAAACAAAATAATGATGCTTCGGACTCACACTTCTTCAAGGACTAGCAGTCCGGTTTGAAACTATCTTCAGTTTTAACATCACAATTCACTTAATTCTTTCATCCAATATTGTTTAATTGCCCCTTTTTCCTAGATACATAACAAAAACTTCTGAAAAGCCTTTCTACGATCTTGATGAATCTTTAATGAAAAAATTTCCAAGTGATTGTAAAGTAGATGAAAAGAGTATGAAGGAAAGGGGTTACAAATTATTATAAGACTAGTAAAAATTCTTAATATCACTAGCTAAATAATCAATCCTTGATTTTTATGTATAAATACAGGTTTAAAGGTTCATATTATGATATCGGATTGAACAACGGGAAACATCTCATTACTCAAAAAGAACATGGTTTCCCACCAAAATTTTCACAGGAAAATCTAGACAAATCAAAGGCTTATGAAAAAGAAGTAAAAGATTATTGTCCAGGAATACTTGATGAATTCAAAGGAATGGCTGAAGGCTGTGATGTTGATTATCAAGCTCTTATAGCAAATGAATGCACTCCATATAGATTGAAGCCACAATGTTTAGTATTTGGAATAACAGGTGAATATACTAAATCTGGGAATTCACTTCTTGTTCGAAATCACGAATGGGAAGAGGATGAAGCAAAATATTTAACCATTTGCACAATACATCCGAAAGGTAAACTTGCTAGTTATGGTTTTACATTTCTTTGGCCTCTTGTTTCCCGATATGGTGGAACAAATGAAGCAGGATTAACTTTATCAGGAGCATCAACAAACTTCACAAATGCAGGTCCAGGGGTTATAATAAATATTGCAATGCGATGGATTTTGGATAGTTTTAAAACAACTGAAGAAGAAGTTGAATTTATAAAAGAGATTCCAAAAGTTTGGGGAACAAATTACATAATAATAGATAAAAACGATACACTAGCTAAAATAGAAGCACACAGAGAGAAAACACTTGTTGTATATCCAGAAAATGGTTATGATATGGTTTCATTGGTTTTTGAAGATCCTGAAATGAGAAAATTTACTCCTAACGAATCACAAGAAATGATTGATTTATTTGAAACAAGAAAGAATTTTCTAGATTCATGGTTTCTAGAAAGCAAAAGTAAAATAACAAAAAACATGATCATAGATGTTCTACAGAATTGTGATAATAAATTGCATAATCACAATTATAACAAAGATGGTACAAAAGGTAAAAGCTGGACTTGTTGGTCTTGGATTGCTTCACCAAAACTTGATGATGTATTAATTAGTACAGGTGCTCCATGTAAGAATGATTACAAACCATACAAGATAGATTATTCATTCTCTTAGAGATTGAGTAATCAATCTTTTTCTTTTCAATCATCATTTGTCTATATTCAGCATTAAAATCTCTCATTTCTAACATCCTAATAGATAATCAATGTTATATAATTTCAAAGAACTTATTTAGGCAACAATAGACACTCTTTTTACCTAAATTCATTTCTTCCTATAAAATAATTTTTAAAAAATAATTGATACCTCAGGTCTCACACTTCTCCTTTAAGGTCTAGAAGTCCAACTAGAACGAATTATTATAAGTGATTTATGAACTAAATATCATGTGAAAATGATGAAAATACAGAATATAGGTGATAGGGGGGTTGTATTCAGTTTAGTCGATGAATTCTCCTATCCTGACTATTATTGTCCTGCTAATATTTATGCAGTAAATGGGGAGGAAAAGATCTATCTAAGTGATGGCTATTTTGGGTCTGAAATTTTAAAAGAGGTGGTAAAATATTTGGAGAAAGAATTCGGGAAAAAACAATATATTTTATTCAACTCTCATTTTCATTGGGATCATATACGGGGTAATTGTTTTTTTAGTAATGAAATAATTATCAGTAACCAATTAACAAAGGATTTGATTATTGAAAAAAATAAAGATAAATCAAAACTTAATGAAGCATATCAGCAACGTAAAATTGTTCTGCCAAATATGACCTTTGAAAGAGACTGTACTGAGTTTGAAAAGGATAAGATAACTTTCTTTCATAGCCCTGGACACACAGAAGACTCAAGCTCTTGTTATGATGCTAAAAATAAAGTTCTTTTTGCAGCTGATAATATAGAATATCCTTTTCCTTATGTTACATCAAGTAATTTATCAACATATATTTCAACTTTGAAAAAATATCTCAAATCTCCAGCAGAAATAGTAATCCCAAGTCATGGGTATGTTACTGATAAGAAATTAGTTGAAGCAAACCTCAAATATCTTGAGACTTTTCCAGAAATTGATAGTGATATGTATGCAGATGAAAACAAGAATTCATTCCTAAAAGGAATTATACAAAATTTCACTACCATTGGAGAAGATTACTATGTTAAAGAGGATTTTGAGAAAGCAGAATTATACTTCGAGAAAATTGCATCAATAAATAAAGAAGAGAGCATTTTACAAGAAGAAGCAGTAAAAAAGCTTGAATCAAGATTAAAAGAAATCAAAAAGAGACTTTAGTAATTCATTAATTCAAAAGTTCCTTTTTTCTCACAAGTAATTTATAATAGTGGATGTTGTAGGTTAGTGAAATGAAAAAAAACAAAAAAAATAACATCACATCAATAATGATACCTCAGGACTCACACTTCTCCTTTAAGGGCTAGCAGTCCGGGTCGGGAATGACGCACTTAGGAAGAAAGAATCCTTTTTTTTTACCGAAAAGTAAATGAATTCTCTTGTACTATTGTATTTTACATTTGGGGTGGGTGTTAAATGAGAGCATCTAGAAAAAGTTTGATAATAGTATTTATGTTAATAATAATTATTTTCGCTAATCCAATGAAAATTGAAACGAAAAAGGAAGAACAAGTAAATAATTTATTACTACAACCTCAAGCAATGGGTGTGTATGAAAAATGGAGCTACGCAACTGATGGTGCGTTAGATGGTTCTCCCGTTATTGCTGATCTTGATGCTAATGGTACTATGGAAATTTTAGTAGGATCAGGAGATACCAATCTCTACTGCTTTGATCATAAAGGAAATAAATTATGGAATTTCACAACAGGAAGTGCAGTTTATACCACTCCTGCTGTAGCAGATATTGATAATGATGGTTTTCTTGAAATTCTTTTTGGATCATATGATTACAAGATCTATTGCTTAAGCCATACCGGTAATTTAGAATGGAGTTATACCACTGATGGTACTGTTTATTCCTCTCCAACAATTGCTGACCTCGACAACGATGGAACATTTGAGGTAATTATAGGATCAAATGACAATAATCTCTACTGTTTAAGCCATACTGGAATAAAGGAATGGAACTTCACTGCAGGCAATTGGTTTAAGGGTTCTACAGGAGTAGCAGATCTTGATGATGATGGCACATTGGAAGTGCTTGCTCCCTCATATGATGGGAGACTTTATTGTCTAAGTCATATAGGAGAACAAGAATGGAACTATACAACTGGAGCAGGGCTATTCTCAGCACCTGCAATTGCTGATATCGATTCAGATGGCACACAAGAGATATTGTTTGGATCACGTGATAACAAATTTTATTGCTTAAATCATACCGGAGGAAAAGAATGGGATTATACTACTGGTTATTGGATTAATTCTTCGCCATCAGTATATGATAT
>JAHLVZ010000042.1 GCA_019058165.1 Candidatus Heimdallarchaeota archaeon | reverse complement strand
AACGGATTGTTAGAATTTGCGAAACGGATAGGATTTGAGTCGTATGTAGGGGTTAAATTCAAGAATCGAAGGAAAGGATTCTTTTTCCTAAAGGTTCCAGATCAGCTTGAAAGAGTGAAGAATGGTAGTAATTATAAAATCACTTTTGCTTTAGCTTCTAACAAAGGATTATCTTTTGGGGAACTAATTGGCGATTATCACCAAGAAAAATTAGTTTAGTAAGAGATAGAAATCTCAGAGGAAGATTAGAAGTAATAATATTCTTCTCTTTTGGAGCGTTCCTCTGCTTTTTTCGCCTCTGCTTCTGCATGATGTATAGCATCATCTATTGCATTAATTGCTGTTTGTATCATATCTCTTACTTGAGAATCTTTCTCTTTCTTTTTAAGAGCTACTAAGAGTTCTTTGGAATTAACACTCTTCAGCTTACTTAAAGACCAGGCAGCATATTTTCTTACTTCGGGAATTTTATCGACTTCCAATTGATGAAGTAACGGTTCAACTGCTTTCTTATCATTAATGTCTCCTAATGCAATAGCAGCTGATCTCCTTACTTCCTCATCTTTAGAATTTTTGAGGGTATCAATAATAGCATTTACTGCTTTTCTTTCTCGATGTTTTCCTAATGAGGATATTATTTCCTGTTTTACAGCTTCAAAAGTCTCCTTATCTAACTGCGACATCAGAGCAGCAGTAATTCGACCATCCCTTATTCGTCTTAGGGCCCATGCAGCACTTTTTCTGACTAAGGGACTTTTATCTTTCTTCAAAGAGTTAACGAGAGTATCAACAGCAGTTGTATTAGCAATTCTGCCTAATGAAACGACAATTGCTTCTCTAACTATTTCACTTTCCTCTTTCTTCAATTTAGCAACTAATGGTTGAATCGCTCCTCTTCCACCTATTCGACCTAATCCTGAAGCAACCTCTGTACGAATAGGTATCTCTTTGGAAGATTCTAATAACTCCTCGAATAAAGGAGCAGCTTTTCTTTCACCCAGAAGATAGAGAGATTTTATTGCTGCAACAATAATTTTTGTATTTTTATCTGTTCGGACAAGATTCTGTAAATCATCCGCTGCAGATTTGTTATTTAATTTCCCTAAAGCAGCAGTTGCTGCTTCGCGTATAAGAATTAATTTTTCATTTAGCATTGCATCCATAAGAGTATCAAATGCGGAATCATCCCCTAGTTCCCCTAAAGCAGAGAGCAAAGCAGCTTTTACTTTTTTATCGGGGTCTGCTTTGAAAGTTTCAATAATCAAGTCTGTTGCTACTCTATCACCTATACTTCCTAGAGCTTGTGCACAGGCTATCCTTGTATCCACATCAGGATTATCCTTTAATGCCTTCATTAATTCAGAAGTAGCTTTTCTGTTTCCTAATTCTCCTAGGACTTTCGCAGCTTTTACTCTTTTTATGGCATCTTTGGAATTCAAACTTTTCAATAACTCAGTAATATTAGTCGACATTCTTTATGCTCCAGTTTTTACATAATAAAGTGATGAAATAGACTCACAATAAATGAAAGTATTATACATATTTTGAAGGATTTTCACTACTAAATAAGCGTTACGCTTTATTCACTAGTTTTACACGTAAATCTATGTATAAGATTAAGTGACAAATGATATAACAAGCATAGCTACTATAAAAGATGTTTGCTAAAAATATTAAAAGAAAACACTCAAGAGCTTATTATCTTGGATAGGGAAGCAAGACACTCAATGTCAGAATCTGAAATTAGTATTCGCAAAGTACAGAAAAAAGATTACAAGAAAGTAATAAAAATTAGTATTGATAGCTTTCCAGAAGAAGACGCAGAAGAAATTATTACTCGATTATTTGAAATTGAGCATTTTTATGTAGCAGAATTAGGAGAAGAAGATGTTGTAGTTGGTTTCGTTGCATTTAGAATTTATTCCATTAAAACAACACACATTATGATTTTGGCTGTAGAATCAGCGTACCGTAGAAAAGGCATTGGATCTAAATTATTAGAGAGAGTAATTGAAATTACAGAAATGCTACCAATCAATCTGATACGACTTGAAGTTCGATTAACTAACACATCAGCAATAACATTCTATGAGGAGTATGGATTCAAAATAGCTGGAACTATAGAACAATACTATGATGACTTGGCTGATGCCTATTTAATGACAAGAAAATTAGAAAAAAAATGAGTGGAAAAAATACACTCATCTATCCTGTTATTATTTCTCCACAAAATTCACATTTAATTTCTTCGCCTTTTAGTGGGGGTTCAGTTAAATTAGCACCACAATGAGGGCAATTTGTTTCAGCTTCAGATAACATACGTGTGCCATCTCTTGAGAGGATTTTCCCGCTTTTCCAATCGTAAGTGCCATTAAATAATCCTCTTTTCTCCATGCCAACAACTATACGTTTTACTTCATCTGGAGTCATACCGGTTTCAATCACCAATTCATCTAAAGTAATCCTTCGTTTAGATTCGATTATTCCGATTACTCTTTCAGCTATAGCTCGTCCTTCTTGAGTAACGAATTCCCCGGTTGCTTTATCAAAATAAACAATAATCAGTCCTTTTTCAATTATTCTTGAAACTGATTTCACAATCTTATCTTCATTACTATGAGCTTTTTTAGCAAGATCAGGAGGAGAAATGCGGTCATTTTCTTCCAAGATTTTAGAGATTCTCAAATCAAATGCATTATGAGAGACATCAATTAATGCTAAGATTATGAATATAAGACCAGGAACAAAAAATATTGATCCCATAACAATTCCGCTAATCATACCGCCAAAACTATTATCCCAGGATACATCCATAGTGTAGCCAATAATCACGACACCAGCTATAAAAAAGCCAGCAATTGTAAGTAAAATACCTAATATCCATTTAAGAGCTGTTCTTGCCAACGCAAATCCTCCTACTGCGAACTCGTTGAGTCTATAATGATATATACCATCTTATACGAAAAAAACCTTTGCTTAATATTTTTTGGGAAAACCATGCAAAAGAGTTAAACAAAAAATGTATTAATGAGATAAAATGATTATTGGATAAAATAGATGTGGTTTTATGAACAAGCTTGATGAGTTTAAACTTTACAGGGAAAAAATGAATGAAAGAATATTAGCTAGTGATAATAAGCAAATCAAGCGATTCTTTGCTCTGGATTCTCGAGCATATGAAAAAGGAGCTTTATCTGTAAAAGTAAAAGAACTACTGGGATTGGTTTCTTCAACAGTTCTCAGATGCAATGATTGTATAACCTATCATATTATTAATTGTGTAAAGGAAGGAGTTACTACAGAGGAATTCTTCGAAGCAATGAATGTGGCATTAATAGTTGGCGGATCAATTATTATCCCTCATTTGAGGAAAGCTGTTGAAATATTTGAAGAATGTCTACAATTAGTCGAAGAAGGGAAAGAACTTCCAATATAAAGAAAGAAGAAAAAATAAAGGTTTTGAAAACCTATCTTTCTATTTTTTTTGTTTTCTTTCCAAAATAATTTTTATATGAAAAGAGCCCATGAACTTATTGTTAATAATCCAATAATTTGGAGTATATACAAATGAGTGAAAAACCAGATGTGAAAGTTGCTCTTGCGACTTTCAATGAACGTTTAATTGCAGGTCTTATTGATTATGGAATTGTTTTTGTTGCATACATAATCGGTATAATCTTGAATGCTATTTTAACAACAACTCTTAGTGCAATAGGTTTAGGATTTATTGGTTGGTTATTAGGATTTCTATTTTATATCGTAGGTTTAGCTGCAGCAATTTACATCTTTATTTGGATGCCTTACAAGAATGATGGTAAAACCTTGGGTAAGAAGACACAAAACATAAAGATAATGTTCATTGAAGATGAAGCAAAGTGGACTTTACGACCAGTACAAGAGGGTGACTTGGTTCAACTATTGATTAGAGCTATTATTGGAGGTATCGAAGCAACTTTTATTCCTATTGTAATTGCTTGGTACTTTATTACAAATGACAAGAATAGACAAAGATTTGCTGACCAATTGGCAAAGACAGTAGTTGTGCAATGCGACCCAGAAACAGGTCAAGTCTTAAAGAAACCTCGAGTAGTCGCAGAGAAAAAGAAAGAATAAGAATATTTCTCGTTCTTCTTCAATTTTTTTTTATTTTTTTTTAGAAAAAATAAGAGGATAGAAGGATCAATTTTTGATCCCATCCTTTCTTGTTTAGGTGAATTAATTTATCCTATTCCTCCTCCACCACCGCCACCTCCACCACCGCTGAAGCCGCCGCCAAATCCACTGCTTCCACCGCTTGAGGATGGTGGGGTAAAGCTTTCGCTCATATTTGATATTGCTGATGTTAATCCCTCAGCCATATTGGATATTGCTCTTGGCAAACTTTCTGCCATATTACTTATTCCACTAACAACGCTTTCAAATCCTCTACCCGCGCTGTCAAATCCTCTGATTGGTCTATGTCGTAATCCACCACGTCGTGGAAGATAGATTCGAGGATAAAAGTACCAGTAAGGAGTAATAAAGTGGAAATTATCTGGTGGTTGTCTACTAGATATCTCTTGAGAAATGTGTTTCAAATGTGATGGTAAGTTGAATTTTGGATCTATTAGCAGGTACGAGAAATGATCCATAGAGAAATTGAATTGCTCATATGGATCTGGGAAGCCCATTATTTGTCCTCTTATCAGTTGTAAGTAACTTTGCCAACTTGCTTTCATTTGTGCACCATGTTTTGTTAATCTGGGCATTTTCCTTGATAGAAGTAATCCAATCAAGCTTGCAACTACTACACCTGCAATACCCCAGGTTAGAGTGTAAATATAAAACAAAGAAGATGCGAAGAATAATATTACTCCACCAGCTATCCCAGCAAATATCGCCGCTCCAAAGTAAAATCCTTTCACTTTCTCAGGATTTGAGTCAAAGTACTTTGTATCTCCACCAGCTAATTTATTGTAAACATCATCTTTGTGCTTCCAAAGAGTCATGACATTGTTTTTTATGGTTGAGAGTGATGTAACTTCTACGGGAATTTCTTTGGGTCCTTTAGCATCTTTAATTTCTTCTCTAAACCACAAGGTTTCGTGAGAATTTCGTTCTATGAATTCAATTATCCCTCTATCGAATTTTGATAGGTCACCATAATATTCTTCTTTCTCTGTTCTTTGGAAGAACATTTCATCATTATCTTCTGGTTGTATTATCTTGAGATAACCCCGTTCAGCAAGATAGAAAATCTCTGCAACGAAATCTATTTTATCGAATTTCTCATCAAGTAACGTGCCTACTTCAGCAGGGGACATATCGTTTGGTGGCCCAACTTCACTAATTGTTTTCATGCTATTTCCACAAAGTGGGCAATAACGTATTTTTCGATTATCTTTGTATCCACATTCAGCGCATTTCTTCATAGCAACTTCATTTAATACTGGAATTGCTTTTGCTTTAGGATCAATGCCTTTAATCAGAAATGCAAGGATAAAGAATAGGAAAATGGGGACAAAACCAAATGCTATTACTAGGACATAATTGCTATTCAAATAAACTCGCCATGAAAAAGGCATGTTTATGCCTGCAGGTGGGGAATCTGTATCTATTGTATAAGATTCATAAGCACTCACTGATCCCTGATGAAAGGTTACTATTGTTTTTCCACCAACGTTAGAGACTACTCCATTATCATCCCCTGGTCCTGTTCCTTGATAGTAAGTTTGGGAGTTAACATCGCTTATGTTGTATTCCTTAGGAAATATTACTACGGTATCAATATCATATATAGGTACCTCAAATTCTCCTCCTATAACATTCCAATAAACCCTGTCACGATCACCATTCAAATTCATTGCAGAAGAGACATTGTATGTTAAAATGAAGGTATATTCTGTACCAGATGAGACAGAAGTTCTAGACCACTCCCAATAGAAATTAATGGCTTCTGCTTCTTTCTCCATTTTATGATAATTAACTGAAGGTGTTCCTGGTCCAGAAACAATACTCCATGAAACCACATCATGAAAACTTCTCCACTTCAAATCTCTATATGCAAAACCATATGAGCCGGCGTCTAAATGAAAGGTCATTTCTTCTTCTACAAGCAAGGAACCATCCATTCCTACATTTATGATTTGATTCCAATCTGAGTAATAATAACCATTTGTTGTTAAGGCATCATTTCCAGGTTGAGCAAGCTTTGCCATTGTATTCTTCGTCATTAAAGACAATGTAGCTAATTGAATTGATATCAAGAATACAAGTACTATTGCTAATTTCAAGCGATTTTTTCTACCTTTTAAAATAATTAATTCCTCCTGCAATTATCCTCAAAATATTTCCTAACATCTTATTGTTTACTGCTGATTTTAAATCTATAGAGAAATGTTATGTTCCATATTAAAAGAATTACCTTTCAAATTGCGTTCTAATTTCATTTTTGTATTTCTTTTTCTTGGTTGAAAATTTTTGGAGCTTAGTTATTCATTTGCCGAAATGTATAGTTTTTATAATTGAAGGGAAATAGTATTATTGCAGTCAGTCACAAAGGTTTAAAAATATAAAGCGAAGAGACTGATTACGAAATATAACATAAACTAATCAAATAATCGGATTAGATCGAAAAGAATCATAACAAAATAGCTCATTCGATTGATGTAAGAAGCTATTTATCACTAATCACGTTCACAAAAAATAATTTGGCATAATCAATTAACGATTATAGCCTTCCAATAAAGGAGAATTATAAATAGCAAGGAATAATAATTCCTCTATTGTTGAAATGAAAAGATGTTAGATGTCAAATTTCATGTTGATTAATACAGTTGAGAAAAGTAATTTCCAATGATTAATTAACTCTAATAAAAATCTAACAAGTTTAGTTTCTTTTTGATCTGAAGTATATAATATACTCTTAGAAGATGCGATGGATAAAGCAAATCAAAATAATAAACAGCTTATTCCTAACAAGTATAAAAATAGCTTAGAGTTCAGATTATTTGTTTTAGCCAATTGTTATTACTCCAAAAAATTAAGGAGGATAATAAAAAGATGGCAAAAAATAATGATAGACAAAGCGCAATGCACGATGAGCCGTCAACTACAAAATATTTGATACGTGCAGATTTCACAATTGATGGTTTGGTTGAAAAACCCGATGTTGTCGGAGCTTTATTCGGACAAACCGAAGGATTACTCTCTGAAGAGCTTGAACTACGAGAATTGCAAAAAAGCGGACGAGTTGGACGCATTCAAGTTCATTTGAATATCAGAGGAGGTAAAACTAGAGGTTATATTGACATTCCATCAAGCTTAGATAAAGTGGAAACATCAATCCTAGCTGCTGCAATTGAGACAGTAGATCGTATTGGACCTTGCTCAGCAAGAATCTCTATCAAAAGTATTGATGATATTAGAGTCGAAAAAATGAAGAAAATCAGAGAACGAGCTTCTGAACTTCTTCAGAAATGGACTACAGAAACTCATCAGGATTCAAGTGAATTAGCTGATGAAGTATTAAAAGCTGCTCGTGTTGGTAGAATAATCCAATATAGACATTTACCAGCTGGACCTGAAATTAATGATTCGGATTCAATTATAATTGTTGAAGGGAGAGCTGATATAGCAGCATGTCTTCGAGCTGGTGTAAGAAATACAATAGCTGTTGAAGGTGCTTCTGTACCAAAAGTAGTTATAGATCTTACTAAAAAACGATCTACACTTGCATTTCTTGATGGTGATAGAGGCGGGGATCTAATCCTTAAAGAATTGCTCATGTATAGCGATATTGATTATGTTGCTCGAGCCCCAGAAGGTAAAGAAGTTGAAGACCTTAAACCAGATGAAATCATAGATCAATTAAGCAAAAAAATTCCTATAGAACAAGCTACCTTTGTTTCTGAAATTCATGCAGCAGATGTCCTTGAAAAAGCAATCAAGCGAAAAGCAGCAAAGAAAATACAGAAACCTAGTACTGCTCCAGTAAGTGCAAAAGCTGCTCCTAAAAAAGTTCCAGCGAAACCACCTACTACTCCTACTAAGAAACCTACCACAAGAAAACCCCCAGCACAGACCTCTGATAGAGGCCCACCAAGATCTTCAAGTCGTCCACCCTCTAGGAGACCATATTCAAGAGACAGTCGTCGACCTTCATCCAGAGATAGAGGAGGCAGGGATGGATATAGAAAACCTCCCCCACCAAAAATTCCGGATGAGCTATTACCAATTGTTAAAGAAATTGATGGAAAAGAAAAACAAGAAGGTATATTCCTTAATGATAAATTAAAGGAACTAAAACGTGTTCCTGTTGCTAAAATTATTGATGAAGTAAAGAAAGCTAAAGGAGTAACCAAATTAATTTTTGATGGAATTCTTACCCAGAGATTAATTGATGCTTGTGAAGAGAAAAACATTGATGTAATAGTTGCAGCGAGAATCGGAAAAATCGAAAGACGTCCTGCAAAATTAAAGTTTTATACATTCGCGTGAAATGATTATATAGTTGGTTAATAACGATTATTTAACCAACTAATCACTTTTTCTTTATTTTTTTATTGATTTTCATTAAATCTGTTTGTATAATATACAGATAATCTGTTGCTTTAAGAAACTCTTTTGATGAGTTTATATTGTGCACAAAAATGTCTAGAGGTCAAGAACAAACATTTTCAGACGATTTTGATAAAAATCAGAGAAAAGATCCTGTTATCGAAGAGAAGGTGAGCTCTGAAGATACAGAACAATCCATACGAATGAGGGATATAGAGAGTAGTTTTGATATACCAATACCAAAAGACCCATTGAAGCGGGTAATTGGACAAGATTTTGCGATAAAAATCGCTAGAATGGCTGCTCATCAACGAAGAAATTTATTACTTATTGGACCGCCAGGTATTGGAAAATCAATGATTGCTCAAGCACTTTCATTCCATTTGGGGCAACCCGAAGAAGAAATATGGATAGTTCACAATCCTGAAAACCCAGAAAGACCATTTTTCGAAAGAAAAAAATTGCATGAGCTAAAAAATAGAAAACAACAAGCAAATGGTGGCGAATATGGAAAATTAATACATCCATCAAAAGCTCCTTTTGAAGTTGCTGTTAAACTAGGTTATGCTTGTGAACACTGTCGAAAATTCTCTATCCCTGAAACCAGAAAATGTCCTCATTGCTCGCAGTCGAAGCGAAAGAAAAGTCCTTCTCGATTTGGTGATCTATTATCATTATCATCATATAGTGCAAAATCCTCTGATGGCTCAAAAGTTTCTAAAGCAATCCAACTCCCAGATGGGAGAGAAGAAATTCTACTATTCGAAGAAGCAGGAAACAGTATACGTGTTTTTGATAATGAAGCTATCGAGCTTTCCAAAGCCAAGAAGGGACCTAGACCTATGAAAGTCTTAGTTCCAATAAGAAGATCTCTATTTATCCAAGCAACGGGTGCAAGTACAACTGAACTCCTTGGAGATTGTTTACACGATCCTTATGGAGGTCATCATAAATTAGGGACTCCACCATACAAAAGAGTGGTAGCTGGAGCAATCCATGAAGCACATCAAGGTGTACTATTCATTGATGAGATTTCCCAATTAGGAATTTTACAGAGATCCTTACTTACTGCCTTGCAAGAAAAGAAGTTTCCAATTATTGGTAGAAATCCCCAAAGTTCAGGAGCTTCCGTAAGAGTAGATGATGTACCAGCTGATTTTGTTTTAGTAGCTGCTTGTAACATGATAGATTTACCACGAATAGTTCCACCATTACGATCCAGGATTCAAGGAGATGGGTATGAAATTCTACTCAAGACAGCAATGCCTGACAATGAAATTAATCGTTTAAAACTTGTCCAATTCATTGCTCAAGAAATACTTCGTGATGACAAAATTCCTGCAATGGATAGAAAAGGAATTTTTGAAGTAATAAAAAGTGCAAGGATGATCGCTGAAAAGGTAGATGGAGAAGAATCATCATTGACTTTGAGATTGAGAGAACTTGCAGGATTGATAAAGGTTGCAGGGGATCTAGCGACAACAAATCGTGAAGAGAGAATTACTAGTAAACATGTGAAAGCTGCTCTTGAAATTGCTAAACCACTTGAAGACCAAATTTTACAAAAATACGGTTCTTTTGAAGCAGCAATTGAAAGTGAGAGAAGAGGTTTCCCTAAAACAACAAATGAGGGAAATCAAACACCATATAATATGTGGAATGGTTAGTAATGTAATTGAATATAGGGACAAGCTATATTCAATTCATTTAAACTAGGAATTTGCGAGAATATCTTCTAGCTTCTCTAAAGCTTCCTTTAAGATTTTGATGTCATCTTCGTTTGAATAAATATAGAGAGAAACTCGAGCTGTTCCTTCACTTGGATGAATACCAAGAGAATAATGAAATGGATTTGTGCAATGTGCACCAGCACGAACCATAATTTTGTGACCATCTACATCACTGTCAAGAAAGTTAGCTATGTCTCCTGCAGTATCAATGTCTTTTAATGTGAAAGATACTAAACCGCTTCTCTGGTGTGCGTTTTGAGGTCCTACAATTTTGATGCCTGAAATGTCTTTTAGAGCATTATATAATTTTTCCGTAAGATTATTTTCTCGAGTCTCAATGTTTTCCATGCCAATGGAATTGAGATAATCAACTGCAGCACCAGCACCTATTTCGCCGGCATAATTTTGCAGTCCAGCTTCAAATTTATGAGGTGGTTCAAGATAAGTAGGTATAACTTCACCGTTTTCATATCGCACATCGATGATAGTATCACCACCAACCAAAAATGAATCCATTTCTTTCAACAAATGCTCTTTACCATAGAGAAAACCTACTCCGGTTGGACCAAGTGCTTTATGCATACTTACTGTGCAAAAATCAACATCCGATTTTTGTACATCCATTTTTTTATGTGGAAAATATTGGGCATCATCAGACAATACTAAAGTACCATAGTCATGAGCAACTTTGATGATCTCATCTAGAGGTGAGGTAGTTCCACTTACATTTGAGGTATGAACTATAGATATTAACCGAGTGTTTTTGTTAATTGTGTTTTCGAAATCTTCAATATTAAACAAACCCTCTTCATTTGCATTCACAATTTTAAGCTTTAATCCTTTTCTTTTCATCACTTTGTGAAAAGGCAATACACCACTATGATGCTCAAGATTTGTTGTGATAATTTCTTGTCCCTTCTTGAAATGCAATGCATTTGCAACTAAATTCATAGCTTCTGTAGTATTCCTAACCCAGATGATTTCATTTGTACTTCTAGAATTAATGTGGGCAGCAATTTTTTCTCGAGCTGCATCTCGTAACTCTGTTGTTTCTCTAGCTAAAGAATGAATAGATCTTCCTCCACAAGCTCCGAGTTGATTATAATAATAACAACAAGCATCGATGACTTGCTTTGGTTTTAAAGCCATACATGCGCTATCAAAATAAATAATCGATTTTCCGTCTATTTTTCTTTTTAGTGTAGGGAAATCGTCTCTTATTTTTGTCCAATCTACCAAATTTTCCACCGGAATTTTATTCTCAGTATTGTTCGCATTTGTTAAAAATTTGGTTCTGAAAAACCTTTCTATTCCTAAAAAATAATTGTATTACAAAGTAATTTTATTTGGTGATGAGTTACTATATACTAGAAGGATGAATTAATGATAAAATCAATCAGCAAATGTCATCTCTGTGGCAAAATAGAGGATAAAGATAACTTGATTCTGTACAATTTCCCAAATGGTCCAAGAGCTGTTTGTAAGGATTGCTACAAGAAATTACCGCCAGATCCAGCAAGAGGAATCCCTAGACCTAATGGTAAGAAACGAGGACCTCACGACGATATTTTCCCACCAATCGGATAAAATAAAAATCAATCTTTAATTAAAGGAGAAACTGTTTGGTGGATAGCGGCTAACTTGTCATTCTTTGGATATTGTATTCTTAAGCCTTTAAGTTCCAAAATCAGTGATTGGCAATAAGAATTGCTGTCACAGGTTGTTTCTTCAAGTATTACAGAAGTCAACGCCCGAGCTAGTTCTACTTGTATATTTTCATTATAAATGAATTTCTGAAGTTGTTTTCTTAAACCTTCCAATAATTCTTCAACCAGTTCGAATTTCTCAAGCTTGTAGGAGATTGATAAAATACGCCTTGTTGATCTAGCAAGCATTTCATGGATTTCTATTTCTTCTGAGGCATCAATACTTATTGACCGCAATTCATGTAGTAGACTAACACAACGCATGAGATCCTTTTGTATGACATACCATCTTATCGCATGAGATAGACCTTTTGCTAATTGTACTTGAATTGTACTAAATGCGGGAAATTGGATTATGATTTCTCTCAATTCATCTAAATGGAGATTCATTTCATTTATTTTGTTATTTTTTCCATAACTACTGATAGTGTTCACTAGAGCTTTTGCTAGAATAACTTGTAAATCAATATTTGTTGGATCATCATCTATCCATTCTTTTATTTCTGAAAGTAAAGGATTGATTTTTTGTAGTTCAGAAAGGTCTCCATAAGCCTTTATTGCATCAATATACCCTTTCCCCAGACGAATTAAAATATCAAATCTTTCAGTTGAAATAGCATAATCCCTTAATACATCCAAAGTAGATTCCATTTCATCTATTCGTCCATATAACCCAAGAGCTCTAATTGCATTGACTAATGCTTTTGAATAACTAACAGAAATTACATCGTTTTCCTCATATTTTTCAGTAAGCTTTTCTGATTCATCTACATAAGAATTTATTTCATCGAAATTATCGCTAAATTCGCTTAACATATAGAGAATATTAACCAATGATTGTGAATAGAATTGAGCTATTTCTATGATTTCAGGATTCTTCTCATTCAACTTTGATAATTCATTAACTATTTTTTTCATCATTTTTTGCTTGTTAATTAAGCATAATTCTTTTGTTAGATTGAATAAGCCTCTACCTAATAGAATTTTAATTTGAATATCCTCTGGAAATCTCAAATGAATTTTTTCGACACTAGACAATAGGGCATTTATTAATCCTGTCTCCCAGAAAACTCCTGCCCAAGTTGCAGCTTTGAAGACACCCATTATTGCTAAAGATTGTATTTTCTTATTCTTTGGTAATTCATCAGCAAGTTGTAGTAATCTCTTTGCTAATTTTGTTGTGTTGTCAAGATCTTCCATTATCCCACAATGGTCCAAAGTGATTCGCAATCCATTTCCGAAAGCAATTTTTACTTCTAAATTCTGCGGATGACTATCGGAAAGATTTGTCAAATCCTCTAATGTTTCCATCATTTCTTCATATTCTTCTGCTTCACCAAACCAATTTAATGCGTATACTAAACCATTTGTATAATGAAGAAGTGATTCATCGTCAAATTGCAGTTCCTGTGAAAACAAATCTTTCATTAGTTTTAGTGTTCGTTTCATAGAGGAAAATTCGTGCATATCACCATAACAATCTATTTCCTCAGATAATCCCTTGAGTAAAATACCAGCAAGAAAACCATCAATCTCATTAGGAGGGAGTAATCCTTTAAGTATGATATCAAATTCCTTTGTTTTCTCATAGTTCCAATCATCGCCAAAACCTCTAATTGCTATGATTGTTGCTTCTGCAGCAGCTGTTCGTAAGAATATGTTGTTAGGATTATCAATTGATTTATTCACAAGTGTAACTACGTATTCTTCTAATTCATCAAAGAATTCATTTTCCACTAAGCCAAAAAGTACATTTAACAAAGTATCGCTTATTGCTGCTAATCGATCATCATTCTCCAAATACATCTCAATTAATGAGAAGATTTTATTTATAATAGAAGTAAGATAATCTACTTCCAATTCTTCATTATAATGATTAGCAGTTTCAGAAAAACCTTCCAACATTAAGAAGAACAAATCATTATTCTCTGGTTGTTCGTTATAGATATTCGTTAAATGTTGAAGGTATTGTTTTATTATTTTCGAATCTTCTGATGCGCTTTGCTTTATCCTCGTAATTATAGTTTGAGCAATAGTTAAGGGATCACCTTTTGGTATGTCAAGGTCGATTTTTTCAGCTCCATTTTCATCATTGTTTTTATTATCTTCTAATTCAGAATGAATTAAATCAGAATTTGGAGCTTTTTCATCGGCCATGCTTATCTCTCAAATTTCCCGGTTTTATCTTTTCTTTGGTTTTTCCATTAAAAGATTTTTAGGTAATTGCTTTTTTAGAAATTAGAGAAAAAATAAGAGAAAAAAAGAATGGAAATAGATTATTTTGCAGTAGGATTGTTTGCACCAGTAACAGTTAATCGATAAAGAATGCAATAAACCCCGGCTACCATCAATAATCCACCAGGTAGAGAAAATGAAATAGCGCCTAATATAAACATAATAAATCCAATTATTGCTAAATCAATTTTCGAAATAAAATTCCTAAAAGGAACAAAGAATAATTTCAAACCACAGAGTAGAGCAAGAATTCCAATGATTATGTTTATGGAAGCTCCTAATGGAAAAGCGAAATCTTGTCCACCAAATACAAATAAGCCTTGCCCATCAAGAAAGTGCATATCAGCTAGACTCGTCGTATAATGAACGATAAACCCAACAATTGCATTAGCAATTAAGAGAATACCACCAAAGAATAAGAAGAAAAATGCCCAATCTTCTGTTTTTTTCAATTCCAACATATTATTCACCAAAGATAATTTACGCTTTTATATTATATATAGCATGAACTTCAAACAATTAAATAAGACTTTCTAATAAAATCGAAGAAAGGAAAAATCAATTCTTGGAATAAGCTTCCAGAATTCCTCCGATAATTATTTTCGAAGCATCAACTAGATCTGATAAATGAACATACTCATTCGCTTGATGTAGAACTGAGGGTGAACCACCACCTATAATCGCAAATGGAATACTATCTGGAGGAATTAATGCAGCAGCATCTGTTCCATAGGTTAAACCAATTGGCTTTTCATCAAGTTTAGCAATTCGTTTAGACCATTTCATTAATCCTTTCACAATTAATTCATCTTGGTTTGTTTCTACTGCTGGAACTATATGGAGAACTTCATGAGTATATTGACAATCATTTTCGTCTGAGAGTTTCTTCAAAAGTTCAGTTATAGATGAATTAAATTCTTCTTGATTTACTTCAGGTATTAATCTAAAATCGCAATCTATGTAACAATCCTCTGGAACGACATTGATTTTAGTCCCACCATTAATCATACCTACATTTAGAGTTGTTTGACCTAGTAAATCATGTTTAGTTATAGGTACAATATCTTTAAACGCCTTAATTCCTACACAGACACCTTCTATTGCATTTATCCCAACTTCAGGCATGCTCCCATGAGCAGCTTTACCTTTTACTTTCACTCGAATCCAATAGGGACCTTTTTCTGCAATGCCAACTTTCAAATCAGTAGCTTCAGTGATAATTAAACACTCAGCGTTATCCATAATACCTTTTTCTTTTAGATGGAACGCGCCATTCATACCTACTTCTTCATCAGCTGTTCCAGCAAATACTAAACGATAATTCAATTCGATATTTGATCTACTGATTGCATCCATAACAGCTATTAGTGAAGCTACTCCTCCCTTCATATCAACTGTTCCTCTTCCAAATAATTTACCATCTTTCTCTGTTACTTGTAATGGAGGATATTTCCATTGAGATTCATCTCCAACAGGAACCGTATCAAGATGTCCGCTTAGAACGATATCCTTCTCACCTTTTCCGAAAGTTATCACAATGTTACTTCGATGTTCATCCATTGAATAGATTTTTGAGTCAAAACCTAATGATTTGCTTTCTTCCTGCAAATATTTTGTAATTTCAATCGTAGAACCTGGCGGATTTTGACTGTCAAAAGCTACAAGGTCTTTTGTTAATCTTTTAATTAATTTCTCATCTACTAATTCGATTATGGATTCAATTTTCAATAGTCGATCCATCCTCTTTTAGTATTCATTAAATCCGGAATACTATCTATATAAAAAAATATATTGATGATTAATTTGTTCTTCCAAATCCTAAACGATTGGTGTTAATTTGTTATATGTTTGTATTATCGCATCATAGATATTCTTTTCTTTCATAGAATCCCAAATTTGAGCGAAGATTGGTATTATCTCTGAAACTTCAGGAACAAGATAGGGGTCAAGCTTGTTGTCTCTTATCTTTAGATTTTCAAACAATTTCTTTTTGATATGTATACAGATTGCATCTACTATTAGTGAAAGCTTCTCAATGTTTGATTGAGCTATTGTTTTTAAATTATCATTTGTGAACAAATTGGTGTTTAAAAGAAACGCACGACCAACTTCATGAATTATGACTTTGTAGAGAGTCATATCATCAAGATCGGCAGAAACCATTATTTTTTCTGCAAGTAAATTCGTTGCTATTGTTGTTGTAGGTTCAACTAAATAGATAGTAAATTCAGGATAAGGAAATTTTATGTTAAGTTCTTTCTGCCATGCGGAAACAATATTAAGCGGGCTTACTATTACGTTTAAGTCACTAATTCGTTTACTAATCATTACTTTAGTATTCTTTTCCCAATTTTCTTTATAGAAGCGTTCCCACAATCCTCCAAGTATACCCTGAAATTTCTTGAATATCTCCTTTACTAAGTTTTTGTGTTCGAATAATTTCTTAAATTGTTCATCTAAAACATTCAAAGGTATATAAATAGGCACATTGTCAAAGACTTCGGGATAACTATTAAGCAAAGTTTCAATTGAGCCTTCCTCAATTGCTTCTGATATTTTCTCAAAACTACTAATTACAGTTTCTAGGTCCTCTGCTTGTATATAACTTGGAATTTGAAAAAGAACTGCAAAAAGCTCAGCATTGCAACCAATAGCCACGCATTTCTTTGAAATTTCTTCCCAATTCTTATATTCTTCTTCCAAGATGCTGAAGCGATGTTTTAAACCATAATCAGAATTATAGAAGGATCCCTCAATTTCCAAACAAGAAAAAATATGCATGATGATATTTGGTGTTAGGTTTGTTGTAATGTTTATTTTTTGAGTCAATTTTTTCTCTCCAGAAATACTTGCTCATGTAATATCTTGCATTAGATAATTTCTCTATAAATAAAGAATTTATGTTAAATATCGATATATAGTCTATAGAAAATAGAAATCTGAGCTAAATGAAAGATTACGCTTTTTCACTTACTGTTGTATATGAGATGACTTCATTTGTCTCTACACTCACAATTGCTACCTGGGTTTCTTTTGGTAATAATTGTAAATGATTGAAAATACACTTTTGATGAGCTTTTCTCTTTTCAGATAATTCTTTATCACTAAAGATATGCATGCAGTCTTCATTTTCAAAAGTAAAACCACAAAGATAACACTGATCTTTATCCTCTGGTTTTTCTATCAAAGGCACTTTTTGATCCGTTACTAGGAGTCCAAAGACTTTTTGGTTTGACATCTTTACTGAATTTATCCCCTTTAAAATTAACGAAAATTTTCGTATAAAGCAATGGAATACTATTTTGTAATAAAATAAACTCTAAAAATCAATATAAGGATTCCCAATTAGGATTATATAACCTGAATCCAATAGACTAGCCAAAACAATTTATACTATTTTGATAATAAGAACATATTCTAACTTGTAGGAAGAATCCTTGGTAGAATAACTTAAGAATTTGTGAAAGAAGTTGAGACTCATGTCATCCAAACATAATTCAGATGAGAATCCTTTGCCTTTATTACTTGAGAATCTGAAAAAAGCTTTTAGTAAAAATATTCAAGGACCAATGAAGCATTTCGAAAGGGAGTACCAAGCAACCACAAAAAAAGAATTCTTAAAAGATATTGCTAAATTCCTCTCAAATAGAGGAGTGAAAAAACTAGCAGGTATTACTGCTTGGAAAAGTAATAATGAGTTACGTATTGCTTATCATTTCATTGCAAAGATTGGAAGCGATTTCTTGGATACAAAAATTACCATAATTATATTAGCACCTCTTGAAAACGCGGAAATTGAATCCATTATCAGTATCTTTCAAACTGCTAGAATTTTTGAGGAAGAAATTAAACAAGAGTTTCAAGTTGAATTTAGCAATTGAATAATTTTTTCAGAAGTTTATTACGGATTTTTCATTTTCCTTTGAGATCTTTAACTGATAATATGTTAATTCAGTTAGTTTATTAAAGACTGACTTCGTAGGTTGTACTTGTAAAATCATTCATTGAAAAATGAAGAGTTTTTATCATTCAAATTATGACAAATAAATAAAGGGTAGATACTGTTGTCTGAAGAAAAAGATACAGAAGAAATCATAGAGGATACAGAAGAACCCGAAACAACTTTAACAACAGAGGAAGAAGAAGAGATTCTCGAAGAACCAATTGAAGCAGAGGAAACTAAAGACGAATCATTGGAAATTGAAGAAGAACCAATCGAAGCCGAAACTGAGGAAGAAGCTGAAGAAATTGATGTCAGCGAAGAACCTCAAGAAGTCGAAGAAGAAATCGAAGCAGAAGAAGAACTCGAAATCCCAGAAGTACCACTTGAAGCTGCAGAAGATCTTGAAATTCCAGAAGTACCTCTTGAAGTAGAAGCAGAAGAACCTCTCGAAATTGAAGAGGAATTAGAAATTCCCGAAATTCCCCTCGAAGTAGAAGAGGAGGAAATTAAAGCAGAGGAACTTGATGCTGAACTTGAAGAAGAGGAAGACATTGTTGTTGACAAAGAGGTTGTTGAAGCTGAGGAAGTCAAACCAGTAAAGAAACGTAAGAAGCGAAAGAAAAGAAGCCGAAAGATGTTAACTGGTTTGGTCATTGGAGTTTTAGTTGCCTTAGTGATCGAAGTTTCGTTCTCAATTCCTTTTTGGTTAAATGGAGTAAGTCGTCCAGACTTATATTATATAGAATTAGTATTAATTCTAATAGCAATGGCACTCCCTGGATTATTCTCCAGAAGTGTTCTTGAGGGATTACTTGGAGGATTTATCATTTTCCTTGTTGCATTTATCCCGCCATTAGTATTGTCACTCTCAGGTCTTAATTATATTCTTAATCCATTAACACCATTATTCTCAAGCGTGGATTATTCAATACCTGCTTTTGAGGCATTTAAGAGTTTGTTCCCGGCTATAGCGGCAATTAACTTTGAATCAGTTCGGTTTTGGATTTGGATTATAGACCTTGTACTAATGTTCATCTTAGTTGTTCTTGTGGTAGTTATTGCTACAGCTTTAGTCAAAAGCATTACAATTAAGAAGAAAAAAGTAGGACATTGGATAGGCATTCCATTACTAAGTATTGGACTCATTATTTTTGCTATTTTCACTCCTATAATTTTCTCATCAACATTTGGTATTGTACAAGCAAGTTCTTCATTTCTTGGCGGAACAGCCAAAATGCAGGATGCTTATGCAGTGATCGATACTGAAGGAATGACCACACAGTCACTTCAGGACTTTACTAGTTTAATGGCTGAAGCAAATCAAATGATGGGTGATGCGCAATTGAATTTCCAAGGATTACGAAATATTGGATTATATAACTTGATGACACTTATACCGAACCAATATAGTCCATTTATAGAAGCAGGTGATCAACTTGCTCTGGCAACGCTGGCTTTAACGGATATCATCGTTCCATTATTCAATGGTATTTTTGAGTTGACTTCAAGTTTAACTAATGCAACAGATAGTATGGCGGATTTCGGAACATCACCAAGTTTGATGCCAATAGGTTTTGGAATTACTGATTTAAGCACTAATGATCTTGCAGATGTCGCTGAATTAAAACTAAAGATAATTGCTGCAATTGATGGTTTAACAGCTGCAGAAGAAACTTTAGTTGAAGTTCAAACAGATTTAGAAGCTGGCGATTTTGATGAAGCTTTCTCTGAAATTAATGAAACTCTAGCGAAAATTGATACTACTAAATTACCAGGTTTTCTTAGTGATGGAATAGCTGGTATAATTGACGAATTAGGTGGATATGGCAGTTATATTACTGGTTTTTCAGATTTACTAACCTATACAACTAACAATATCGCTCCCACAAAGAACATTTTATGGACTGCATATAATACCATTGAAGGCAACGAATTTCTAAAGTATAATAAATTCACTGACGCTAAAGGATCATTCCAACAAGCAGTCAATAATATCACTGGTTTATCATTGGATATATATACTCCAACTGGAAATTTGACAGGAATTTTCTCAGCTGATTTAGCAGGTGATTACTCAGATCTATTAAATGATCTTTTAGGTCTAATGGATCCGCTGCTAAATGAAGAATTGTATTTTGCAATAACTCTCGAAGGAATCGATGGCATGATTGAAAATTTTTATACCGAAACAGATCTCACCACTGTTGTTTACTCTTCTCTCTATGATCCTACAATTGATGCAAACACAACTGCTACATTTGGTAATTTAGCACATGATCAATTAGCTAGTTTTAGCGTTAAAATTGCTACAGAAGCTTATGGTCCTACTTTCACTGGTGTTGGAGCTAGCCTTGAAAACGTTCTAACTAAGGATTTCAGACCAAAAGAATTTGGTGAAATAATTAATTACACTGCAAATGCTATGTATCATTTCAAATTTGGTTGCTCAGAATACGCTAATAACAATTTTCTTTCAGCCAATAGCAGTTTAATATTAGCAGAAGGAATAATGATTACAGATGTGTTACCAATATTAGTGCCCAGTGATCCACAGTACTTACATAATTACCTATACAATTGGTCGTCAACAATTTCAGACATTCAAGCTATAATGGAAGCTAATGGTAGTTTAGTTGATAAAGCAAATGGTCTAGATCTTATAAATTTGGAATTTAACACTCTATACGCTGCGACTGATGAACAAGCTTAGAATGATTATAAAAAATTAGAAGAAGAATTTCTCTTCTTCTTTTTCATTTCTTTTTTTAGTTTTATTCATCCATTTCTTCTTCAATGTCTAATGGATACAAGTATCTCTGTTCTCTACGATAACCACCGATAATACCACCAGCAGTAGTTAAGACTAAAAAGAGTATTAGGTACAGTATAGAATTTATTACTACAGCTGCGACATTAATATCTATCCATTCTGGATATAGAAAGATTATGAATACACCCGTAGTAGGAATTGAAGCAACAATCCCGGAGAATATACCATATCGTCTATCACCAGCGATTAAACCGCCTATTACACCACTTACAAAGTAACCAATGAAAAC
>JAHLVZ010000198.1 GCA_019058165.1 Candidatus Heimdallarchaeota archaeon | reverse complement strand
GTATGTCGACCACAATTCCAAGTAAAAATACAACCCCCATTGCTGCATACCCGCAAATAGACTTTATTAGACCATATTGATCAACAGATAACGCTAATATATTGTATGAAAAAGGCACCAGTAGTGTTCTGAAACCTTCACTAAAAATTCTAAAGAAAAAGTTTACAATAATAATGTTTCTCAAAATCCCTTTGTGATTGCCGTTTTGTATTATTTTGGAGACAAAATCATTGTCACTCATTTCAGAATATTCTTCCATGTAGATTTTTATTCATCAGGGATTTTATAAAATAATATCAGAAAGAGGATATCCTTCTGTGAAACTAAATTTTTGTAAATGAATCGATTGTTTTCTGATCTAATCGTTTGAGGATTTCAATCAATAAATCAACGCATTTCTCAAGGTCAGCTACATCAAGTATACCATAATGGGAGTGAATATGTCTCGTTGGGATTCCAAGTACTAAGCTTGGGCAACCACTACCAGTAATATGCATGACACCAGCATCTGTTCCTCCTCTAGCT
This sequence comes from Candidatus Heimdallarchaeota archaeon, assembly GCA_019058165.1. Taxonomy (GTDB): domain Archaea; phylum Asgardarchaeota; class Heimdallarchaeia; order JABLTI01; family JABLTI01; genus JABLTI01. Next base: position 4,211 of record JAHLVZ010000198.1, on the reverse strand, counting down.
ATAATTGATAACTGAACATCCATACCCATTTCTTTAGCAACATCAATAACGAAATGCTTCAAATTAGGGTTTGGTAACATAGAACCATCAGCTACTAGAATAGAAGGACCATTAGACATAGAGGCTGTCATTTTTGTGCTGTCTACTCCTGGAACATCTCCTGAGATATCAACTTCAAGTGCAAAACCAACATCTGGTTGGATCATCTGAGCGGATGTTCTTGCACCACGAAGACCTACTTCTTCTTGTACTGTAGCAGCTCCGTAAAGCTGATTGGGGAGTTCAATTTTATCTTCCTTGATTTTCCTCAATACTTCAGAAATAATAAAAGCACCAAGACGATCGTCGAATGCCTTTCCAACTGCAAGAGTAACTTCTTTTTCTGTGAATTTTCCAGTATCGTTATCTTTCTTGAATTGTTTTCTTTTAATTAACTCAAAAGTAGCATCAGGAATAATCGGATCGCCCATTTTAATTCCAAGAGCTTCAACACCTTTCTTGGTTTTACAACCAACATCAATAAACATCTTGTCTTTAGTAACAACTTTGCTACGATCCTCAGCACTTAGAATATGTGGTGGTTTAGATGTTATGATTCCCTTGATTTTAGTTCCATCTCGGACCATAATAACAACTCTTTGACTAAGAAGAACTTGATCCCACCACCCACCGAGTTGATTAAAGGTTAGAAAACCTTCTTTACTGATTCCTGAAACCATGAAGCCAACTTCATCTATGTGGCCTGCAAGCATAACTTTAGGTCCTTTATCTCCTTTCTTAAAGATAATAGAACCTGTTTTATCTTGTAAAATTTCATCTGCAAAAGGTTCAGTATATTTTTTCACAAGAATTGCTACTTCTTGTTCAAAACCCGATGGACCAAATGCATCGCACCATTTCCCGAATTCATCAATGTTTAATTTCAATTGTGATTCACCAAAAGTTATTTGTTTTCAATTTACTTTTAACATTTAATTTCAATTAAAAGCTTTTTTAACACTTTAAATCTTTTTTGTCACTTAAATAATTCTTATATTCCCTCTAGTTCAAGATTTAGCATTATGCAGTTACTCTTTGACTCCTTTATCACTCGTTTTCCCATGGATGTCAGAGACCGTTTACAATCTGCTGTAAGTCATCAAGCTGATCTTAATCCAACTGATCGGTTACAGAAAGGCGTTTGTTTAGTTCTAGCTGAGATCTTAGGTGAAAGAAAGGAATTAGAAGAAATACAAAAGATGAAAATTGAAGTTTCTTCAAAAGGTCCTTTTGCTAAGTTTAGAACACAAGGTAAAATCAAAAAGAAGAGGGAATTAATAGAAAATAAATTAGTGCTAAATCAAGAAATAGCTTTTCAGCTTGGATGTTTAAGTTCCTATTTAACTCAAAAAATGAAAGCAACTGAGGATTACATATCACTCCTCAAAGAAATAAAACATCCTTATCTTGACTTGCTTATCGCCTATTTTGAAGAGGATCCATCAAATTACCAGGCAACAAGATTAACAGTTGATAAACTAGCAAAAACACTCATGACAAGAACTGATTTCACCCATGAAATGGAAGCATTTGTATTTTCAATTCGATCTTGGGTTTATGGTCAACAAGGAGATGTTGCTGTTTTAAAGGAACTTTACAAAAAACTTAGTAAGCGGTTACTCGAGACAACAAATATCGTGGAGATTTTTGGTTTACAAGATGCTGCTGTAAATGTGATTTGGTGGTTACTTCATTCAGGTGCGGAATCCAATATCAATGAAATGATTGCTTTTGTAGAACCATACATCAATAAGTTTAGATTTTATTTCTCTTATACAGACTTTTTAAATTTGAATGGAGCTATCTACAGCTATTTCGGTGATAATGTAAATGGAATAAAATGCTTTGAAGAATTAATGGCGGAGTATGAAAAATATAATGATAATTATCGTTTGTCTATTGCCATTGGTAATTTATCGGAATCGTATTTCATTGAAGGAAAAATCCTTTTAGCTAAAGCAATGATGGAACGAGCTATAAAACTCTATAAGGATTCTACTGGTAAGTGGCCTTATCTCTATCTTACAGAAATGGGTAATTTATATTATTTGACCGGTGATCCAAGAGCTGAAGAATCATTTCTTCATGCTTATGAAATTCAGAGAAAAGAGACTTCTTTGTTTAAAGCATTTATTTTGTTTGAATTAATACACTACTATCTTCGTACTGAACAATTAGAAAAAGTTCCTGAATACCTTAAAGAGATAAGATCCCTTTCTAGGGAACTACAAACTATCTCTGTTAATGCTCAAGTAGATTATCTACTCGGTTACAATGAGATGTTGGAACAGAACTTCTCTCATTCAATAAAATATCTTCATACTTCTTTAGAACTTGCTATACAATCTAAAGACTTGGATCTAATACTTTCAAATAATATTCTTCTTGCGGCTGTTTTTCTCCAAAGATATAAATTAAATGAGCAACCAACCATACTGAATTCGGCATTAAATTTCATAGATACTGCAATTCAACTAGCAGTTGAAAATAAACACAATCAAATCTTATCTTTAGGTTTAATTATTCGAGCTTTACTTCGAGCTAGAAAAGGACAATTCAAGCAAGCTAGAAAAGATATCAAAGAAGTGAAGAGATTAGAAGAAGAAATAGATTACGAAAAATGGAAAGAAGATATTACTACAATTGAAGAGAGTATAAGCAAAGCTCAAAACGAAGGGAAAATGGAGCTTGATCTTGAAAGCGTGTTCAAATACATCCTTCCTCAGTTTAAAACGATGTTATCATTTAAATTAGCAGAACGAAAACCGAAAGAAACTTCAGTTTTAGGAGTTCTAATTATCACAGAAAGTGGTGTTCCAATTTACACCAATCTTGGTTCTAACCTCAAAACAGATAAAATGATTCTTTCAGGTTTATTAACAGCAATCAACCAACTATCTGAAAGTATAGTTGAAGGAAAAGATGAAGGGAGATTACGAGAAGTTTTATATGAAAAATTCTTGATAACAATTCAACCGATAAAGAATGGTATAGTTGCAGTTATCGCCACAGAAGCAACAGCCGAAATTAGATTATGGGCAAATGCGATTGCTGAGCGTGTGATTGAAGTGCCAGTAGTTATTTCTCAACTAACATCAATACTAGATGAAGAAATTTGTGATATAATCACTCAAATGAAGATTAAATAACCTCTAATTTTTTAAAGTAGCACGATTTTACTTTCTATTCATGAAGATACGTAGAGCTACAAAAGAAGACATAGACATTATAATTGATGTGTGGGATGAGTCAGGATTACCAATCCGACTTAAAGGGAGAGATGCTCCGGAAAACTTGATCAAACAATTAAATGAACCAAATCTTTGGATCTTAGTTGCTGAAGAATCTGGGGAGATTGTTGGAGTTGCTCTGGTTACCCATGACGCCCGAAAAGGTTGGATAAACAGATTGGTTATAAAACCATCAAGAACAAGAGAAGGAATTGCAACAAAACTACTACAAGCTGCGGAAAAATCACTTTATGAAATAGGAATAGAAGTTATTGCTCTACTAATAAAAGATGATAATCTACCATCTAGAGCTTTCTTTGAAAAAGAAAATTATCAATATTCAGAAGAAATTGCTTATTACTCAAAACGATTAGATCCAGAAGCATAAAAAAAGAAAAGAAGAATTTCTACCAATTCAGGCAGAAATTAATAATTTAATCTAGTCTTGGGAGACCTTTTGTTTTCTTTGGTTCGGAATTCAAGTGAACATTTGGTTCGAGTGAAATTTCCTCAGTATATTGTATTTCACCTATAATTCGAGTGCCAGTTTCAATGTAAATTGAATCGCCATAGACGTTTTTAGCTCTGCTTCGTTCTTCGAGAATGATTTCTCCACCATATAAATCTTCAGCAGTTGCACGAGAGGAAATTATGATTTTATCTGCTTGAACTGGACCAATGACAGTTCCTCTTCGACCAATCTTAAAGTACTTCGCTTTTGTGCTTCCAGATTTATAAGTCCCTCCTACAGATACTTCATCAACGACTACATTGCCTTCACATGAAACAGTTCCGCCTACTTTGAGTTTCCCTGTGAGATCTAAATCACTATCAGCTTTTAGTGAACCGCCAACAGAAATAGTATCACCTTTACTATCACTGTCTAAAGTTACAGTTCCACCAACTCTAATTGTATCAAATTCTAATTCGGATTCTGCTGTG
>JAHLVZ010000197.1 GCA_019058165.1 Candidatus Heimdallarchaeota archaeon | reverse complement strand
GTGAAGGAGTCAATAAAAATGATTGATATAGGTCGAATAGTAATAAAAACTGCTGGTCGTGAAGCGTTAAAAAAAGCAGTTGTAGTAGATATAATTGATAAGAATTATGCACTAATTACCGGACCTCCTAGCCTTAACGGTGTTCGAAGAAGACGAGTAAATATTGGTCATCTTGAACCCACATCTAAAAAGCTAGAGATAACCCGTAAGGCAACTGATGCTGATGTTCTTGCTGCTGCAAAAACTGCAAAACTTGATGTTTTCATTAAAGAACATTTACAAATTAATGTTTAGTTCTTTTAGCAGAAAAGAATAGTAATGCATAAATCTAGTCTAGCTTTCCTTTAAAAAAAGGAAAGACTTTATTTTTTCTTTAAGAAATACATTATAACTAGGAACAAATCATATGTAAGGTACTTTTCAACTGGTGATGTAATGTCTACAAAAAATATCTTGCCCTCGGAGCGAAAAAGAGAATTTGTTGTTAAATCAGATGATTTTGAGATCACTAAATACGGTTTGATTCCAGATGAACGATCAGCTAATGAATTAATTCGTCTTGGAGTCATTAATGTGGACAAGCATCCTAATCCGACAAGTCAAGAAATAGTTTCGTATATTAAGAAAATCTTCAACCTAAGGAAAGCAGGCCACTCCGGCACTTTAGATCCCGCTGTTACTGGTATACTTCCTGTTGCTCTAGAGGATGCAACTAAAATTACTGATGCTTTACTACCAGCTGGTAAGGAATATGTTTGCATCATGCATCTGCATGAGAAAGCTGATGACGATAAAATTCATAATGTATTCAAGGAATTTACAAGTGAAATATACCAGAAGCCTCCCGTTAAATCAAGTGTAAAAAGAATACTTAGAAAACGTGTAATCTACTATATGGATCTCCTTGAGATTGAAGATCAAGATGTCTTGTTTAAAGTTGGATGTGAAAAAGGCACTTATATTAGAAAACTCTGCCATGATATGGGCTTAGTTCTTGGAACCGGCGGACATATGAAAGAGCTCAGACGTACAAAGTCCGGACCATTTCGAGAAGATGAGACTTTGTCATCTCTTATCCGAATTTTTGATGCTTATGAAATTTACAAAGAATCCAAAGATGAAGAAGAATTACGAAAAGTAGTTTTTCCTATGGAGAAAGGTTTAACCCATCTACCAAAAATTGTAATCCGTGATAATTCTATCGGAGCAATTTGTCATGGAGCAAGTTTAGCAGTTCCAGGTGTTCTTAAAATCCATGATATTATTGAAAAGGGCTCATTAGTTTTACTTGAGAGTTTGAAAGGAGAAGCTGTTGCTCTTGCAAAAGCGACAATGAGTTATCGAGAGATTCTGGCAACAAATCATGGTATTGCTGCAAAAACATCTCGAGTGTTAATGGATCGGGATGTTTACCCAAAGACTTGGAAGGAAACCGCGAAAAAATGAGTAGTCATTATTACTCAGAAAAACCAATTTCCTCTGGTAAAACTACTATCATTCAAACAATTCAATTTGGTAATCGATTATCTTTTAAGAGCCAGTCTGGAATTTTTGGGTGGAGAAAGGTAGACAAAGGTAGTGAATTACTCCTAAATAACGCTGTCATTCCAAAAGATGGTTTAGTTTTAGATCTTGGGTGTGGATATGGTTTTATAGGAATTGCTTTAGCAAAAGCTTACCCTGGGTTTCGCTTTGTTTTGACAGACATTAATGAATTAGCCGTAAAATTGACTAAAGAAAATTGTAAAACAAATGGAGTTGTAAAAAATACAGAAATAACACAAGGACATCTGTATGAACCAGTTAAAGATTTGTTATTTGATTCAATAATTGCTAATCCACCACTCATGGCAGGGAAGAAAATACTAACCGAACTTGTAACCGAATCAAAAAATCATTTACACGAGTATGGAACACTACAAGTTGTCGTTCCGAAAAAGAAAGGCTTGAAGTCAATGCAAAAGCTGTTGACAGAAGTGTATGGTTCATTTGAAGTTTTAGCTAAAGGGTCAGGATTTTGGGTCTTGAAAACGGAAAAGTAATTTCAAGTATGGAAAGGCTTAAAATCGTTCCTAGCGGAAAACTAAAAAATGGAAGTAAATCAAAAATAGATGCAAGACATGCTGCGGTGGCCTAGCTTGGTAGGGCGATAGCCTGGAAACTATGGTTTCAGGAAAGATCCATCGCTTGTTAGCTATTGTGTGAAAGCACGCGCGAGTTCAAATCTCGTCCGCAGCACCACTTCTTCTCTTTTCGTTAATACTTTCGTTAATCTCCTCTCATTTTTCTTTTAATTTGGGTCTTTAAATACAAAACAGCGAATTAATAAGTAGGACATTTTTCAGAGTTGATATGTATGGCAACAGAACAAAAAAGCTCTTTCCGTAATAATGGTATCCGTATCTGTGACATTGTTCATTTCTACAATAAACAGAGATCAAATAGTATGCAAGTTTACATTGAAGATCCATATTTAAAGGATGGTCGTTGGTTAACGAGTGGTTCCGTTCGAATTGTTTTAACAAAATTCGCTGAACCAAATCAGGTTAATGCTATAAAACTAACTTTTGCAGAAGCTACCGAGTTAATCTTTCGATTACAAAAAGGATTATCCCATTCTTTTAATAAAGAAGTTGAATTGCAAAAGCAATAGCTTTTCTTTCTCTTTTTTTTATTTTTTACATCTTTTTTATTGATTAATTTTCTAATTGTTCTATGTTAAAAATCATGGAAAGAATAAAATATCTCCAATTATATTGAGAATTAATAGTCTGAAGAGATTGAAACTAGAATACTCAATCGATATTATTTCGTTTATTAATCCTATCTTTTTGGATTAGATTTTATAAAATATAAATAACTAATAGGATTTGAAGAAATTGAGAAGACCGAATGGTGGCGTTATTTGGTTATTACTTGCTGGCGTGGCAATGGGTTTTGCGTTCAATATTATTATTTCTTATTATTTACTTGTAAGATCACTAATACCTTCGTTTATTATTTTAGTTCTGAGTGGCATTTTATGCTCTCGGGTACTAGGAAGAGCTGGCGGTGAATTTTCTGAAGAAGCAAAAAGTTATTCTATACTCCTTGTGGGTTTCATGTTTGGACTTGCTTTTGACTTGTTCAGAATTAGATATCATTGGTACATTAATGTATTCAAGTACATAGCACTTGGAACATTTTTCATCTTGATTTCAGTTTTCCTTAAGCGTAATCTTGAAAATTACTCAGAAGAGCATCCTACAGATGGTCCTCATTTAGCCTTTTTCAGACCATCTATTTTATACATTCTAGCGGGTTTTTCTTTTGCTTTAACTATAAACTCGGTTATAGAAACATATCTCTTCAATCTCTTCTTTTTCGCGACACTTCCAATTCTTGTTGCTATAGCTATTTTTGTAACGATCACAGCAAAAGCTGATTATGACTTATTGGAAAACGAATCTGGTGTTTGGAATCAGATTTTCTCTGGAGCAGCACTCGGGATAGCATATGACCTGATCATGTTTAGGGTTATTATCTGGCAAGATCTCATTAAATTAGTGGTTGTTTTTGCGATGTTCATTATAACAGGTTCTATTATCCGAATGAAACAAGCAACTCGAGTTGATACTCGAGGAACTAGACTTGATCTTGAAGCCAAAAAATCGAAGAAAAAGAAAGGTAAAGTTGTTGGAACTATAGATCTCACTCCTAGAGAACCGAAAAAGACAACTACCTCTAAAAAATCTTCCACTAAAAGCTCTCAGAAAAGGAGAAGTGGCGAATCTTGAAAAAAACTCAAGTTGCTGTTTCTGTGATTATCATCTTACTAATTCTTCCAATCTTTGCCCAGTTTACAACAAGTTCTCCTGTGGTTGAATCCTATGGGGAAAATGTTAAAATTGGTTTTTCAATGATAAATGGTTTGAATGGCGCGACAGAATTTATTGATGCTGGATATCAAAAAGCAATTGAGATGGGTGCTCAAATCGAACATAGGGATTATGGCTGGGATCATCTGAATTATACGCTAACACCTCTTATTGAATGGCAAGAATTCTATTTATCGAAATATCCCCAGTTGAATAGTTCTTTGGCTATTAATGTCATTTATAGTAATACAACCACATATGCTTATCCATTCAATTTCACTTTTTACTCTACACCAGCTGAAGCATCTGTACGATTTAATGACACTGCTGTCGTTAATACCTTACGGAATCTGACTATTGATATAATGGAAATCATTGATTTAGATTATATTAGCTATGGTACTGAGATTAATGGAATCTTTGAATCATTTTTTAATTATTCTAGTTCAATAATGACTAATACAGTTATGCTCGATGATTACGTCGATCTGTGTGAACAATTATATGATTTCGTGAAAACAAACTATAGTGACACACAAGTTCTTTCCATCTTTCGTTATCAAGCTCCCTTTGATTTAAGAAATATAGAACCAATTATCGATGATTTTGATGATAGCTGTGATATTTATGGTCTTTCTTGTAGAGTATTTACAAACGAAATTGGCGGACTCGCTTTTCTTAATGAATCAGAAACTCTTGAAAAATTCTCCAATTTCACTAGTTTAACTACAAAGAATTTTGCAATCACGAATATTTATACCATCTCTGATAGTCGACACGGGGGATCTTTTGCGTATCAAGGAGAATTCGTTCGTTATCTTTTCAATGTTATTGAAAATTACGAAAACGATTTGGAGTTTCTTTGTTGGTATACTATCTATGAT
>JAHLVZ010000196.1 GCA_019058165.1 Candidatus Heimdallarchaeota archaeon | reverse complement strand
CGCTGGTTGTTTTTCCAGTGATTTGTTTTAAATCTTTCGACTGAAAGTCTAAACCCACTGGGATGTTATGTATACCTCGCTTTCTATTTATATTTACTCAGAACAAGGAAGTGTTAATTCGAACCCTCCCATCTCGAGTGAATTAACTGTTTGCTGTTAATTACTTTAATTTACTTCTTTTTAGCCCTAATCTCTGTGACTAACTGCTGAATTCGTGTTAGACCCTCTTTCAAGTAGTCTTGAGGACACCCAAAGCTAACTCTGATAAACTTATCCATACCAAAATGGTCACCAGGTACAATCAATACACTCTTTTCTTGGATTAATTTATTGGCCAAATCAGTAGAGTTTATATCCAACTGATACTGCAGGAAGGCTATGGCTGCTGCTTGTGGTGGTACCATTTGGAAGATATCCTTCTGTTGGTCTATCCATTGCTGCAATAGGGGAAATCCTTTGCGTATGTAATTGCGGATACGCTGAATGAGGCGAGGTCGTACATCAGCGGAGAGCGCTAATGCTGCCAGGTTATTTGAAAAAATTGACGTGCTGAGGGTGGTGTATTCATGTCTTCTCCAGATTTTTTCTATGATATCTGAGGAGCTGACAGCCCAGCCTAATCGAAGACCTGGTAATCCGTAAGCTTTACTCATACTGCCCACAGCTATGACTTTATCATACCGACCATAAAATGAAGGAGTTTCTTTATCAGTAATTCGCTCAGCACCAATGTATACTTCATCGGCCAGGATCCAGGCACCAACACCTTCTGCTGCATTAATGATCGCATTCATCTCTTCATTGGTAAGAATATAACCTGTGGGATTATTGGGATTGCAGATGGCTATCAACTTAGTTTTGGGAGTGACTGCCTACTTTAGTTCTTCCAAATTAACCTGCCAGTCATTATCCTGGTTATGATGGAAGGTGTTAATTTTCAGACCATGATTTTTAGCAATTCCCCAAATTTGCATGTAGTTAGGCAGCATGATCGCTATTTCATCACCAGGTTGAAGTAAGGTACGGATCGAGTTGTAATTAGCCTCAATGGCACCAACGGTAACCAGAACATTGCTTGACGTGCATTCGGAGTAAAGAGCAGCGATATTTTCTCTGAGTTCCGGATTTCCCGCAGCGTGGGAGTAGTCTATTTCCGTTGAAAGGAGTGTTTCAATATACTCTGGATTATCTTTTAACAGCTCTCTAAGCAGAAGAGGGTGAACACCACTTTCAGACAGATTGTATTCAACTTCTTTTTCATTCTGCGATGCCATAACTTCATGTTCAAAGGGATGAAATTTATTCATTTTATTTATTCTCCTGGTGTCTTTTTTTTCTTAGATAAAATTTGTTAGCTTATTATTAATGTTTTTTGATGTTTAACTGCAATGAATCCCAAAGATTCCCTTACAGGTCTTCAAAAACTGCTACTGTTCCATAAGGTTTGGCTTTAGGTTCTCTGACGAAGTTGATACCCAGGGAGAGCATCTTATTGTAGTCCCACCGGAAATCATCGCTGTTAAGAAAAAGAAAAAGCAATGATTAAAGTAATTTTTCTTTCTTTTCTCAGAACGCAGAGGTGTTAGTTACCCCCTTCCCCTCCCGAGTGAATTAACTGTTTGCTGTTAATTTGATTTTCCTTGATTGCATAAGATATTTTTTTATTAAATATAAGCTACTAATAATATGCAGAGTAAGGGGTACTAAAATTTGGGATGTATTATGAAACAAAACTCAACTAATTGTAAGAAATTATGGCCATTTTTCCTCATTCTTATCTTTTTACTTCAAGTCAGTTTTGTTTCAACAAGTGAGAGTAAGAAACCAATGGATCTACCGGATAGCGATTTATCTACCAATGAAGTCATTGTAGAAAATGATAATTATTCTATCCAATTTGATGAACTATCTAATTGGGATGAGAACTTTGGTTGGAATCCACAAGGTATTGAAATTTATGGGAATTATTTGTTCGCCCAAGATTATTATTCTGGTTTTAGAATTTATGATATTACTGATGAATCAAACCCTGTGCACTTGACTGATTATGAATATCCATTTAGTGGTGATTGCAGTGGTTTTCAAACTTATGATTTCGTTATTGTAGCAGATAAACTGTTTATGTCTGATTATTGCAGTGATTTGTTGGTTATTGATTTTTCAGACTTTTATAATCCTGTTGTCCTTTACACATGGACTAATATTACCTGGTATTATTTTTATGTTTATGATAATTATGTCTTTGCAGAAGCATACGATCATGGTGTACATCAAATCATTGTTTTAGATCCAACGACTACTGGCTCAAGTGTTGTTTCTAGAGTTACTTTGCCTTCATATATGTATAGAGTTCTTACTGATTACCAAGATAATTTACTCTATGTCCATGATTACGGAGAATTCAACTTAAATATCTATGATTTTACCATTATTGATCAACCTCAACTTGTAACTCAATTTGAAGGATTAGAAGAAAAGGTGATTGCTGACATAGCAATCCATGATAACTTCTTGATTGCTTACTCGAATGGCTATAAAAATAATAGTGCGCTTATTGTATACAACATAACGGATCCGTTGAATCCTTCTTTTTCGAATAATATTACCTCAGATGACATTAATGGTTTATCAAATAGTACTTGGGAGATTTTAATTGAAGATGGTTTTTGCTATGTTACTGCTAATAAATTTGGTTTGCAGATTATCGATTTAACTAACATGAGTGATGTGCAAATAATAGATAATATAGAGTTCATTGATGTCTTTACTATATGCTACCAGTTATCGAGTGTTTACATTCTTAGCTCAAGAGGAGAGATATGGTCTTTTGACGTCAGTGACCCTTTTAATGTGTCAAGAATTCATGTCTACAATCTTGGTGATAGTACCAGTAATGTCATTATTGATAATGGCTATTTGTATGCTACAAATGGTGAGGATGGTTTCTATATTTTCGAACTGCAGCCTGATTACAGTTTTGTTCCAGTTTATCATTACAAAGATTTCGGATTTGAGGTCGAAGAAATAGCAGTGAAAGACAATTTACTTTTTATCCTAACAGACACATCTCACTTAGAAGTGACTAATGACTCGCAATTGAGGATTTTTGATATTACGATAAAGAATAATCCAATTTCATTAGCTAATTATACTGTGGATTTGTATCAATTAAGATTCGAAGACATATTTGTGAAAGATAATCTTGTTTTTGTAGTAGCAAACTTAGATGATTCATGGGAAATAATTGATGTCACCAATCCCTCTTCTCCAGAACATCTTTCCTATTATAAATCTCCAGATTATAATACCTCCTTCGCGAATAGTATTGCGATTGATCCTGATAGAGATCTAGTGTATTTTGCTACTTCTTCTCAATTGGAGATTGTAAATATCTCTGACCCTCTAAATCCTACATTACTAACAGTTTTTGCTCAAACTGACTCTTCTTGGTTAGAACTAGTATATGATAATTATACATTATATGCTATCCAGGCAAATATTGGTTTATCAATTTTCGACGTTTCAGATTCCTTTGCTCCACATTTGTTAGCGAATACAAGTATCGAAAAACCGTATTGGTTATATTATTATAATGATTATCTATTTGTTACGACTTTTCTTGAATGGTATACCCATGTTTATCATTGGCAACCGAAAACCTTTGAGCTCACCAGAATAGGATTTTTCGACCAAACGCTTTATACTTCTTGTTTCTTTAAGGACGACGTTGTTGCATTAGCTCGGGGAGTAATGGGTATTGAAATTTATAAACTAGTAATAACCTATAATCCTACCACATCAAGTAGGATGAGTCTTAATTTTGGAGTTATTATCATTCTTGTTATTATTAATTTGTATTTTATAGGTTCTCCTGTTCTTAAACGATTAATGAAAAATAAAAGAAAAAAGCAATGATCAAAGTAATTTTTCCAGCTATATTTTCTTAGAACGCAGAGCTGTTAATTCGAACCTTTCCCTCTCGATTGAATTAACTGTTTGCCGTTAATCCCTTTTTTTCTTCCAGATTTTAACAAAGTTTTAATTTTTCCTTTTTAGAAGTTACTTTATTATGCCTTCCTTAGACTACAGAATAATTGCCTTTGATCCTTTTTCGATCTCTGAGGAATTTTTGGAAAAGTACTTTGATTTAGATGATCAAGCTGTTCTTGAAATTGATCCTGATGACTCTCCTTACCCTCATGAGCTTCATAAAAAGATGATTCAAACCAAGCATCCCCAATCCGAGGTTTTTCGCTGGTTAATTGTTACTAAAAAGGACGAGAAAGTTATTGGTTACGCTCGAGTTACTTTTGTTACTCCTGCTGCTACTAATTATGAAATTGCTAAAAACACTGCTGGCTTTGATATTCTTGTTGCTAAGGATTTTCGCAGAAAAGGTCTGGGAACAGAGCTATTCAGAACTATTCTTGAGAAAATCATTGAGCATGGAAGTATTTCTGTTCTCTCTGCTCACCAAGTTAATGTTATTGGTGATGCTTTCTGTGAGAATTTTTCTGGAAAAGTTGTCCAAGAAGAAGCTGAGTTTCGAGCTTATCTCTCGGAAATCGATTGGAAATTAATGAAAGCTTGGAAAGCCGCTGGTGAAAAACTAGCCAAAGAGCAAGGTGTTACTCTTGAGAGATTTGAGAAATGTCCAGACCATCTTATTGAAGAATATACTAAAATCTATACTGAGACTGTCAATCAGCGTCCTTTAGGAGAAATTGAGATTAGGCACGTAGTTACTCC
>JAHLVZ010000195.1 GCA_019058165.1 Candidatus Heimdallarchaeota archaeon | reverse complement strand
ACCGTATTCTTCACCAAAATCACCTATAAGATTTGTTAGGAATGTACTCAAGTTGTTCACATGACCGAACGATCCTGATACATGTCTGCAAACATCAAAATCGATAGTATAATCAGTATTAATGACCCCTTGAGGAGGATCATAGGTTACTTTTCTAATGTAACTAATGGTCATATTGCCGGGAGCATATACTTTAAACCCATCTGGGTAAATCATAGTATCTGTAAAGAAATACATATGGTCAGTAGGATATGTATGACCAGGAGGATTCAGATTACCTAATGGTACTAGCTCTGTTAATCGAGTCATATCTACAGGATAATGTGTGAAGGGTCTCTCTACACAAGGAAGAGTAGAAGCACCGTTTCTGAAAACAAAGTAATAAACAAGAAAACCCGAGGTTCCGAGGGTTACCATAGCTATTGTTAAAATTACGATTACCTTACTGACCTTCTTCATAATATAGTGTTCGAAGAAAAATACAAAAAGATTGTGCTTTCAGTTTTTACACAAATAACTAAGTTAAAGGATAAAATTTGAAGATCTTACTATAAATCAACCAACCTTTCTCATCCTTCAATAGATTTAGGAATTGAGTTTCACCGAAGACTTCTTGATCTACTTTGTATTTTACATCAACTCTTACGATGGCACACCCTTTGAAGACATTAATTGATATGATTTCAAAATCAATATCCCATTTGGTTTTATCACCATCTAATTTCTTCATGTAATATTCTTCAAACTCTTCCCAGCCTTCCATGCCAACTATTTTTTCTGTGGAAATAATTTTTGCATCTTTATGCCATGTTGCTAAGATTTTCTTAGCATTAATTTCCTTATTCCCTTCAAAATACGTCTTGAGTAATTCCTTTATTTCTTCTATTTCTTGAACATTCATTTTAATCACTTATTCTCTATCAGTTCCTGCATTAATTCATCTACAATTTGATTAAATGTTTCTGGATTCTCAATGTTCGAAGCGTGACCAACATTATCTAAAAATTTGGCATTTTTCTGCTCCTTTAAAACAGATTCAGCAGTTCTGTAAAGCCCTTGTAGTAAATACATAATCGGACAAGTTACTTGAGGCATTATTTCATGATAATCATGTGGCAACATGATTCGAACCATTTCTCTCAGAATATCGGGATTATTAATCTCATAACCAGCAATTGCTACAAACCATTCTTTCAAGTCAGTACTAACTCTATCATCAAACATATTTCGAAGTAAATTGTCGTAATATTCTTGGTAATCTCCTTTGTAGAGATTCATGACTTCTGCTATTTCTTCCTCTGTTGCTTTTTTCCCATAATAGACTGTTCCAGGTAAAAGTGAGTCTACAGAGATAATCCCAAGCATTTTATCTTTCAGAAGAACTGCTGCTTCAAGAGCGATTGTTCCTCCCATTCCAAGACCCAGAATAACAATATTTTCTAATTGTTCTTTTTCAATAACTGCTTTTACATCTTCAGCTAATGAGGGATAGGTATATTCCTTTCGAGTTCTCTCTGATTTTCCTACACCAGCAACATCTATCAACACTATTTTGTATTTCAAAGCGAGAGGTGACTGAAACTTCCAGTAATCTAAAGTAACCCCGCAACTCGGAAGTAAAACTAGTGGGGTTCCCTCACCTTTTATTTCATAAAATATCTTAGTACCATCAAAGGATTTCACATAGGGCATATATTTAGATAAATATACTACAAATTAAAACATTAACTCTAATCTTGGATTGATAAAGGTTAAATTCTGTTTCTTCTCATTGCCGGTAGATTAACGGAAATTTCTTAATTTGTAATTAACAAATATATATAATTAATATTGAGAAAATTTCAATGAATCATGATTTATTGGAAGAATTGCTTTGACCAAGAGTAATGGAATATCAAAGGAAATAGATAAGAAATTACTTTCTAAATTGGAGAAAAGAACAGAGTTTGATTTCAAGCTTCAATTTAATTGGAAAACGCTCATACGTAATGGATTATTATTAACTTTTCTTGCAATGCTACTTGGAGGGGGATTAGGGGCAATAATTGATCTAATATATTTGTACACAGGAATAACAAATGAATACGATGTTTTAGGAATTGGTTCTGGTGTGGGAGCAATTGTTGGTCTTATTCTTGGGGGTTTACTTTTAATTGCTTTGAAATCGAGATTCGTTGATGATTATGGTTCTGGCTATGGTTTAGGGATTGGTACAAATATCTACATTGGAGCAGTTATTGGTTTATTATTTGGTACTGTTATTGGATCCTTATTTGGATTACTTTGGGATTAAACATAGGTGCCTTAATTGGGTTACTTGCTAGTTTTGGTTTAATTGAAATAATTGTTGGTGGGATACTCACTGGAGTTTTAGTAGGAGCAATAGGTATGTTCGCAATATTCGGTACAGATATTCTAGTTTTGTATGGCACCATAGCTGGTTTAGTTTCTGGATGGCTAATAGGATTACTTGTGAAGTATAGTATCAATGCAAGTATTGGACAAACGACCTATTTCAATTTCAGATCTTTTCAACCAAAGGAAAATACTACTTTAATTACCCAATCCCAATCTTGTTGTTCTAGTGGTAACTGTGGTAGTTGTTATGTTAGTGATTGTGGGAGTTGTAGCGGTGGAGGGGAAACATGTGCAGTTATTGGAATTTTTGCAGTAGTATTTATTCCAATTATCATTTTAATAGCTGTTCTTTCATGGGCTTCAAAAAAAGCTAGTGTGAAATTTGGTGGAATAGTAAAAAGAGGAGCTTTAACTGCTTTAGGAGCTAGTTTCTCAATTTTCCTTATTATCGGGTCAAATATTGGCTTAACTGAATCATATCACAATATGCTTTTTGAATACAATGTTCTGATAGGAGCTGGAATTGGACTTGTATTTGGATTGTTGGTTTTTCTAGCTCTTAGACTATCTACAAAGAGGAATGCCATAAAAATCACTCCATACAAAATAACCTGGAAAGATAGACATTCATTTGGCACAGTGAATTTTGAGGATATAGAGGATTTCGAATTTGTAAGAGAACAAAGAAGCACTGGGACACCTATTAGAAGTTTTGAGGATTATTTCAAACTAACAAATGACTATGGGGAAACTGCTAAAGTAATAATAAATTGCTGGGACACCTCGGAAAAAACACACTCAACAGATTACCTTGAATCAATCCTTACATACTACATTTCTCGAGTTCAGCAACAAAAGCTACAATTGAAGCAATATAATGAAGCACTTTCTGATGACGAACCCGAAGAAGATTCATCTGGGAATAGCTTTTCAGATTCAGAGCCTATAACTGATGAAATGGTTACAAAAGTTGAAGCACTTCTGGATGTACCACAAGATGTAACTATCGAATGGATATGCTCCGTAACTCAATACCCAGGACAAATCGTTGCAGAAATAATTACAAATAAACTTGGTTACCAAATTCAAGAAGGACGAGTTGTAAAATAAAAAAAGAAGAGGGTTTGAGTGATACTCAACTATTCCTCTATTTTCTTTGGTAAACGAGCCATTCCATCCATTATTTTCCCATCAAGAATCATATCGTTGACTTGTAAACCAGAAAGCAATGAACCAAAAACTCCATGAACAAACCTCGGTTGGAATAATCCCTTAATTGGAGTTCTCATTTTCAGTCGAGACCTTCCAAAATTGGTGGTATAAGGAGCCATGTCATAAATAGATCCTGTTGGGGAACCGGAATAACGTGCATAAGTTGCTGGAGTTGAAATATCCATTACTACTATGTGCTTTCGTAAGTTGGGTATAAGGTATTTTTCAACCTTGTCAATAGCATAATTCGCCCATTTTTCTTTCTTCTCTTTATACTTCTTGGGATCTTTGTTTCTCAAATCACTCCAATCACCTAATGCCATCGGCACTACTCTGATTGTGATGTTTGGTTTTCCTCCAGTTGTTAAGGAAGGACAAATCACTCCAAAATGGAAGAGTGAGTCTGAAAACGCTATTTCTCCTTTCTCAAAGCCATCGAATAGTTTGTCGAAAGTATTGCCACCGGTGGTAATTACGTTGTAACCACAATCCAAGCCAAGAGCAGCAAGATCGATTTTATCATCTAATCCTAGACTAACATTCATGGATGAACAAGACATTTTGACATCTTCGACTTTCTGAGCATATTTAGCATCAATTGCACGAATCTTATCAATGCCTACCATTTCCTTCATAGCTACTTTAGGATCCACTGTAGTAATGACATAATCTGAAAGGATTTTCTTGCCATCAGCAAGTTTTACGCCTTTTACTATTCCATCCTCAACTAATATTTTCTTTACTTCAGTTTTTGGGAGTACCTTTCCACCAAGTTCGAGGAATTTTTCCTCAATCTTTTGTGGGAATTGTTGGAATCCTTCTGTAGGTCTAAATGCACCATCTAATAACGAATTCATAGCAGAAATCGTAATTAGTGCTGCAGCACGATCCCCTGGGAGAGCGCTGAACGCTGCAAAAACATCGAAAATTTCTATGACATCAGGTTCAGTTATATTGAACTGTGCAAAGTAATCCTTGAAGGTTTTAGAACTATTCTTAATAATTTTAGGACAAGTGAAAAGCAGCTTGAGAATATCTACAAACCCTGCTTCCATTTTCAATTTGAAGAGCTCAATATACATTGCTCTCGAGTAATCGAGGAATTTCTCGATTTCCTTTGCATTCTTCGGATACTCGGTCATTAGTTTCTTCTTGAAAGTGTTAAAACCTGAGGGTAATTCTATCTTCTTCAC
>JAHLVZ010000194.1 GCA_019058165.1 Candidatus Heimdallarchaeota archaeon | reverse complement strand
ATTTTCAGCAGTAAACTCATTGCCATCTATGAAGAAATCAATGGTGTACTCATCTATTATGACCATTTTCTTTAGCCAATCAAAATCTTCTTTTGCTTCCGATAAGTATTTCCAGCAGAAGAACGTGAAATACACATCTCTGGCGTCTACGTATTCATTTGTGAATATCCCTTGTGGATCTGTTTGCCATCGAACCCCTTCTCTTAAGGAAACTCTTACATGTGTTTGATTTAGATGCTGCCAATCAGTGGCTAAGTGTGGCCACACGCCTTTATCTCCACCAATCCAGACTAAAGGATCAAGCATAGTGGAGCTATAAAATTCCTCCCAACTACCTTCTTGAAAGAGTGGATTCATAGTTGTCCAAGGTAATCCGTAAACAACAAGTTCAGTTGTCGATGTTTTGTTTGTGTGCTGAGTTTGCCATTCCAAACTCCCCCATGACTGAAGGAGTTCCTTTGTATAATCATATCCCTGTAAACCTGCCCAGTGAGCAAGATAATCATATGCTCCAAAACCAAGAATAGCAGGAGTGATCTTATCCATCAAGTATTGCTCCCAATCCCAATAATGCTGAATTCTTTCCGGGGAATTTGGGGGAGTGATGGTTTTTCCTACATCCAAAAACCATTGGTTTGTTCCAGTGCCCAAACTGGAGTTATAATCCAGTGAAGTATCATAGTTGAAGAAATTCATTGAACTGTTTTCACCAAATAAGTTAGTCATATCTGGGTCTCTATCAGCAAGAGGAGCACTGAAATGGACGATGTCATAATTTCTGAAAGAAAGTATTTCTTGCACATAAGATGCAAAATTTAAGAAGAAAATATCTACTGCGATACCGATTTGTTGTAACTGCCAACCAAGATGAAGAGCGAAGCTCTGATGCAGTTGATGATCTCTTGCTTTCAAAACAATTGTGAAAAAAGGATCAGCTGCTGTAATAGTGCTTGAGAAATATAATGGAGAACAAAGAATTGATGTTAGAAGTATAAGTCCGAGTAGTTGTTTTCTCAAAACTAAATCACTTCACAAGTATAATTTACTATTACTATAAGATTAAATTTATGGGTTTTTGATGAATTCTCTCCTAATACTTTGCCATTTCCTCTTTTCTGAAGAAACCCCTTTTTTTGTCTTGGTTGTAAAGTAGGTAGTAACTTACGAGTCTTTGTCATTTCCTCTTTTCCAATGAATAATTATCTAACTTTTATCTTTACTTGATAAAACCTTAATTAATCTGAAATCACAATATATTTTTGGAGAAAAGGTGATTCTGTGAGGATTTCCAGATATACTGTAATTTTATTTATTTCTCTTTTTGTATCACCTATCTTTTTTTCACAAGTAGTTGCGAACGACCATAGATTCATTGATGATGAATTAATTTCAAATAAAGTAATTGACGATGGAACAATAATGTATCCCAATAATCCTATTATGATGTACCATTGTTGGTCAAATTTAGTAGCAAATGAGCGTGTGGCTTATAGAAGTACTAGTCAAGGATTTGAGATCTTGAATACTAGTAATCCGGAAACAATTGAGGTTCTTAATGAGTTTCATCTCGGAGAAAATCTTAGTAGTGGCTATCTTGCTTTGAACGATACTTTTCTCTATCTTTCTGTTAATGATTATGATAATTGGAGTTTTGGTTTTTCTCTCTTTGATGTTGCCAATCATGAGATTACGAGTATCAGTCAATTCTTCTTTAATGCTAGTTTAAATGGATTTTATTGCAATGGGTTGTATGTGAAAGGGAACTATATCTATTGTTTAATAAATCAACATATCAATGTGAAAGGAGGATTGGTTATAGTTGATTATACAAACATCACTCATCCAGAGTTACTGGGGAGCTACTTCTTTGACGGTATTTGGTTTCAAGATTTTGCTATCAACAATAATTATGCCTACTTACTGAGAGCAAATTACTTTGGTGATTTTGAGGATGGGTTCCTGATTATTGATTTAACAAATACTACCTCATTAGTAAAAGTCGGAGAAATAACAGATGAAACAAATCTCCGAGCAGTTACTTGTTGGGATAATAAACTCTTCCTTGTTAGTCAAGATGATGGGTTAAGAATTTATGATTTAACTGATCCAGTAAATCCCCAGAGGATTAGTAATTATTCTGAAGCTGATGGATATTTCCAAGACATTTGTATTTTAGACGATATAGCGTACATAGTAACGTCATCTGGTTGTTGCATTTTGGATATTTCTGAGATAACTGCTCCTGAGAGAATTGGATTATTCAAATATACTAAAGAATTGGGGGCATTTAGTTATGGATTGCTTGAGGATGACTTATTGTATTTACATAAAAATTCCGAAGATCCTACTCGCATGCTCTTTATTCTTGATGTAACTAATCCGGAAAAACCAGTGAAGATGTATCCTGCTTGGATCGGTCCCCAGTGGGCAAGGAATGAATTTACACTTTTTATGGTGAGTACAGCTATTGCACTCTCTGGCATAGTTATTATCAGTGTGTCTATTTTTCTTATTGTAAAACGAAGGAGAAGAAGGAAAAAATGACGAATTCTTTGTCTTGGTTGTAAAGTAAAAGGAATCTTCTGATTTGATGATAGATGTATTTCTGAAGGAAAATGTTTTATTTTTCTTGATACTTAGTTATTATTATGAAAAGGATGCTTAGAGGTTTTTGTCTTATTGGAGTACTTTTATTTGTATTTGTAAATATCCCTCCCGTGAGTGGAAGTTCTACTCCTCGAAAAGTGGTCTATACTGCGATAAATAATATTGAAATGACTTCTTTCCTTGCTCCAGAACTTTGTGAAAATTGCACTCATTTTGATTTCCTTATTGACTACGAAATTTTAAACCCACGAATAAGAAAGCTAACTTTGACCTTTCCGTGTACATACAATAATTTGTTGGCAAATGCAACTGCCAGTTTTGAAGATAGTAATTATACTTTAGCAAACGCTGAAAGATGGTGTTTGACAGCAATCAGTCAGCGAACTTTTGATCCAGGTATTACAAGCAAAAAAACTGGCTATCGTATAGGTGTTTTAACTCCGAACTTGACGGGATTACCAAATGGGCAGTATAATTTCGTGATTTACATGCAATATTGGTCCCCTCAAGTAGTTTTTAATGAAACTGTTATGACTGTTTCTGATGAAGGCACTTTTTTTCAATATGGCACTCTCCCTCCTTTGAATATTATCAAACAAAAAAGAAGTCTGGTAATTATTCATGCGGGTTTAGTTCTCGCATTCTTCTATGTTTTAATCCACAAAAGAAGAAGGAAAAAATGACGAATTCTTTGTCTTGGTTGTAAAGTATTAGAAATATAGAATAAGGCAAACCCCCAATATAGCATTAATACTATTACTTAGCTTGTTTGTGGTGATGGGAGTTTTGAAAAGAAATGAAAACAGAAACCTCGTAAGAAAGGATTCAGTCACAACACTGCTAAAGCTGCTATTTATTTCTTCTATCGTTCTTTGCGTTTCAATGAGTAATGCCACTATTATGGGCGAGGGATTTTTCATCATAGACGAAGTACATAATTCTTTGTTGGATGATGTGAGGAGTGGATATGTTCTATGTGAACAGGACGGGTTGCTTTATCTCGCTGTGGATTTAGGATATAAACGATTAGTACGAATCATAGATGTTCAACAACCTGAGAGTCCTGTCGTTGTTGGAAGCTATGATTTAGAGGATGCTGAACATCTGGTAGATTTCAAAATCAGTGAGAACATAGCGTACATGCTCACTGAGTTAGGGATATTTTCTCCGTTTAGATGTTCAGTAGCACTTCTTAACATTACTGACCCAACAAATCCAGTTCGAGTAGGGAGTTCGGCTCTGGAAAATGTAAGAACCTATCAAGTAAGCTTTTCAGATCGTATATGTATATACAATAATTATACCTATGTGAGCTCAAACGAATTGTTAATCTTCGATTGTAGTAATCGGACGTTACCTGTGAAAGTGGCGAGTTATACGTCATCTCTGGGGGATTTACATGTCAAGAATGATTGCTTGTACCTCGTGTCTACTGACGTAAAAATCTATAGTTTAGCAGATCCGGTGAATCCTGTGTTTCTGGGAGCAGTGAATAGTACGAAACAGCCCACAACTGGGAGCGGGGTGTACGGGAACTACGTCATAAGTGCTTTTCAAGAGTCCGGGATACAAGTCTATGACTGCACAGACCCTACTCAACCAACGATCTGTGAGGATTACGACTTTCCGAACTGGGAAGATCCTGTTGAAGGAATTATTCAGGACTTGGATATTGTAGGAGACAGATTATTCGCTGGGGGAGGAAAACTCTATGTTTTCGACATAAGCATACCTCAAAACCTGAAAAGGATTGCCCGGATAAACATCGGGGACCAAAATATTAGTCGAATAACAGTAGCAAATAATTACATTTACTTAACTTTTCCAAGCAATATCAGAGTCTACTCGTACGTTGAGAATTCTTTAGGACGGAATCTGGGTTTAGGACTTGGTATTGGTGTGTGTCTACCAATTGTAGTGGGAGCTTCGTTGGTAACTATGTGGAAGAAGAAAAGAGTGTGAAAGAAATGTATATGGTTTAATTTAGTTATTTCTTTCTCAATTCTCAAGATTATTTCTAAATTATTCTTTGTCTTGGTTGTAAAATAGTTAGAAGAAATTCAAAATGAAAATCACTAAACTCCATATTAGAGTAAATAACGTAAATGCATTAAACAGTAGTCCGATTATCGAGAACCATCTCTTTCCTTTTCTTACGCTGA
>JAHLVZ010000193.1 GCA_019058165.1 Candidatus Heimdallarchaeota archaeon | reverse complement strand
CTATTGTAGAAGGTTATGGTAATCTGGGAGCTACCTTTGAAATTGGGAATGCGAGTTGGCTGACGACGATACTCCTGGCAAATGAAACGAATAGAACAAACCTAGTGGCTAACACCTCACCTTGGGAAATTTATCCAGGAATAGATTATATTTTCACAAGTCAAATCATGTATAGAGATGGTTATATTGTAGGCTGGGCAGTGTATGGTGGAGATAATGATGACTTCGTCAAAAAGTATCCAGACATAAGTCAATTAATTCCATTAAACCCATATGTTCATCGTATTTACGATAATGGATTTTCAGTATTATTCCTACCTTTCAATTCCCCTTAAATTAGAAAAAATCATTTCATAGATTTTGAAAGTCTTACTCCTTTTATAATGTCAATAAAGAGTGCTATGAGCATGAAGGCTAAACCAGCACTAGGAATTGCTATTATCGAAATGGGTGAGAATCCAAGTATTCCCCCTGCGATTAAACCTCCAATTAAATCTAAAAATCCTAGAATTGTTAAGATACCAACAATATGGAACGTCTTGATATATTTATGCCATAATCGCCAGTAGTAAGATTTAAACAAATGCCAGCTGGTACTCGTAATAAAGGGACCATATTTTAATTTCGATTGCTCCTCAGCATAATAAGCAGGAATCAAGACATTCTGCATCCTCACATTTGCAACATTTGCTTTAATCATAAAATCATTTTCAAACGCGTATCCTTTGTATAAGGAATCAAGATCCATTCTTCTTAGAAAAGCAGCTGATAACCCAACATAACCGTTTTGAGGATCCTCTATAGCCCAATAACCCGAGATCTTCTTGTTGAGTAAAGAAAGTAAGAGATTGCCAAATAATCTGAATTTACTCATACCTTTCCATTGACTTCGTTTCAAACGATTCCCTTTTGTAAATTCTGTTTTCCCTTCTACTATAGGAGTAAGCAATTCAGGCAGATGCTTCGGACGCATTTGATCATCGCCATCCATAATGCTGATAAGCTCAACAGCTTCATCTTGTAAGGCGATTTTAAAACCAGAAATAATTGCTCCACCAGCCCCATGGGTTTTTTCATGTCGAATTAATTCAATTCTTTTATCCTGCTTGGCAAGTTCTATAATCATATCCACTGTTTTATCAGTTGAGAAATCATCTATCACAATTATTTTATCAACATATTCTGGGATGCCTGAAAGCGTGCTTTTGATAAGTCTTTCTTCGTTTAAAGCTGGAATAATCACAGCTAGTTTCTTACCCTCAAACATGAGTTTACATCCTCTAAATGGTTTCAACTTTCCCAGAGATATTAATTGACAGTTTTTTTTTGATAAAGGTCTATTATTAAAAATTATTGGATTACTCAAGATTTATTTTCTTGCATTAATTCAAGGTATGTTTTGATGATTTCTGCTTCCTGTACTTCCCAAACAAATTTTTGTTGTAAATTAAAAGCATCTCGATCTTTTTGTTCGTAAATTTTTATAATTGAGCTAGCAATATCACTTGGAGCAGTTGATGCGACAGAATAACCTACTTTGTGCTTTTTAGCGAAATGAGCTGCATAAGTACCGGCCATTGTTAATACATATGTTTCATTTAGCAAACTTTCATATAATTTCCAAGGCATACCAATTTTTGTATTCATTCCTTTAATTGCAAAGAGTATGTATGATAAATCAGAAGCTCGCAAATAATACATGGCTTCCTCTCTCTTAACTCTTCCAATAATACTAATGGTATCAGAAAGATCTTCATCTTCAACTTTCTTAAGTAATTTATGATAAAAAGTACCATCACCTACAATTAGGATTTTAAGATTTGGGAGTAATTGCTTATCCTTCAAAATTCGAGCAGCAGATACTAATTCAAAAAGAGCAACATCTAATCTAAGCGTGCCAACATATGTTAAAATGAAATCGGTTTTCTTTAAACCAAGAGATTTCTTAGCTTGAGCTTTTGTGATATTTAGATGCAATTCTTTTGTAGGATAATTCCAGATAACCTTTACCTCTTTATTTGTAATTGTCTCTAGATACTGCTTGATTGGAGTACTCACTGTTATTATTTTATCAACAAATTTGATGAATCGGATTTCTAGTCTAGTTACAACATTACCAATAAATGGTCCATACCATTCTCTATAAACAAAAGGTGTGAATTCGTGACAGTCATATACAATTTGAATTCTGTAACCGAAAAGAAGTTTTAGGAAAACTACCCCTGCTAGTGTATTGAAATCATTCGCATGTATGATTATTCTTCGATGCTTACGAATGAGTTTGATCCCATGTAAGATAATCATGAACTGAAAAAGAACAGCAGATAACATAAACAGGATTTTGCTAAAACGATTTGCATCCAAAAGCTTGGCACTTTTTACGTAATAATTCTTGGTTTCTTTATCAGGATATTTACGTTCTCTATCCCAAGATAATATGTATGCGAAAAAACCACTCTTTGTTAGACTTGCGACTTCTTGTTTAACTCGAGGGTCGATGAAAAACGAACAAGCTACAGTGACAAAAACAACTGGTTTAACATAGGTAAAACTATTAATTCGTTTTTGTTTGTTCTCTTTTTTGTTCAATTTTAACTCAACCAAGAGATATACTAATCATTATCTGGGATAGTTTTTTATATTTTTTATCTTGAAGGTTTACATTAAAAATCTATTTGGCGGCTCTTAATGACACATTTCTACATACAGATAGCATTGGATGGTAATACACCTAAAAGGGATACTATCGAAAAGGTATTTTTAGGAAAATTCAAGCAAACAGAATTCTCAAAAGAGAAAAATTGTGTTATTTTAGCTGCTGATTTTTTGAATGATAATTTCCAATTAGAGAAAAAAGGTGCCATAATTAATTTCCAGATGAACACAAAAAAAATGCTGCCCCTGAAGAAGCCACAAAAAGAAAAGAAAAAAGGTACTAGTTATTCACCTGTTATTTCAATAAATACAAAGACAATGGATGTAGAGATAAAAACAGATCCATTTGGTGCACATCTTGTTTACATAGCAACTTCAGAAAATGGAAAAATAATCATAGCATCACATATGAAATATATAATAGCAATGCATCCAAAACTTTTGAATGAATTAGACTATAATGCATTAGTTGAATACCTCTTCTGTCATGCTATATTAGGAGTTAAAACATTTTTCAAAAAAATTCGACTGTTACCAGGAAACTCGAAAATTACAATTAAAAATTGGGAAAAGAAGACACAAGAAGTATTAGATAACGGAATCACTCGAAGGAAATCCTGGTATACTTTTCCAAAAGATTATGTAAAAACGGATGATATAGATGAAACAGCAAAAGAAATTAGTGAGCTTCTAAAAACGCAAATGAAAAATTTTGCAGCAATAGAGAACGTGGAGCTAGCTTTTCTTTTATCTGGTGGATTGGACTCCAGATTATTGATTTCCGCAACAGACAAGAAATGGAAAAAGTCCATTGAAACTTACACATTTGATAGCTTTTCAGATGGAAAAGAAATAAAATATGCAAAGGGCGTATCAGATATACTGGGCATTCCACATCATTACAAAGTAATAAGCGATGCTGATGTACTCAAATACTGCTTCAAGCATATGTGGCACTGTGAAGGATTATCAAATCATGTAATTAGTATTAGACATGCTTTATACGAGAAAGTAAATGGAGAAAAACTGTTTTTTGATGGATTATTAGGTGATGGTCCTTTTGGTGGCAATTATTTAGTATACACTGAAAAATTAGTGAGAAAATACATGTCGCCTGAAAGACGTTTGATGGAAAACCTAATAGCTAATGAATACGCATTCCCGAAAAGAAAATTCTATGCAATTCTCGATGCTTCAAAAGATCAGACACTTCAGATTTTGGAGCAAGGCATGCAAGAACAAAGAAATCTTCTATGGGAAATTGATAACGAATCTTTAGGATTAGAATATCTCTTAACTCAAACAAGAGCTCGTGGCTACATGTTAGGAGGATCCAGATCCTTTAGTCATTTAGTTTCTATTAATGTTCCATACACACACCCAGAAATAATTTCTAGTTACCTCAAAGTACCTCCTAAACTAAGAAAGAAAAGAAAACTGGAACTTTTAACTCTAAAGTATTTGAATAAGGAACTCGCAGATTATCCAACAACATCATTAATTTGGTACAATCGCTTGTTTGCTACCTGGTTCATTCAATTTGGATTTAAATCTCTGCAATTTTTCGAATCATTATTCAGAGTACCATTATTACCAAAATACTCCTCTGTACCTTATTTTGAATGGATGCGAAAACAAGAAAGCTATTATGAAATGATTTTAGATTTGCTAAGTGATAATGCAATTATTTGGAATATCTTGGATAAAGCGAAAACAATGAAACTCTTCAACGATTTCATTAAAAGGAAGAATCACTTGCACAAATTTATACTCCATATAATTGATTTAGAAATTACTCTGCGTTTGTTCTTTGCTTTGAAAGAAGACTCAGAAAAGATAACTCTTGTAAGTGATGCATTTAAGACAGAGAAAAGCTTCCAGTTAAAACTGTCTTTGGAACATCTTAAACCAATAGTCAAGAATGATTAGTTCTGTTAGTTACTAGTTTCATCTGTTGTTGTAGCTTGCTCCTCATATGTTATGGAGTAGTCTCTATTTTTTAAGACCTTAATTATGAGGAGAATTCCTAGGATCATTGACGTAATTGTAATGCAAGACCAAAGAACTAGTAAAACAATGTTTGACATATAATTTAGTAGTATTAGTGAGATTCCACCTAAAATATAGAATGCTAACATAAGAAATACATC
>JAHLVZ010000192.1 GCA_019058165.1 Candidatus Heimdallarchaeota archaeon | reverse complement strand
ATGATGACGGCACCTTAGAAGTGTTGGTGGGATCAGCTGATGCCAAGCTGTACTGTCTGGCTCTCTCTGGGGTAAGTGGCAGTGGTGTTGCACCGTGGTATTGTTTTAGAGGGTCTATTTTCCATACGGGACAAATGGACAGTGATAGTGACTTTATAGATGATTTAACCGAAGAAACTTGGTTTCACACTGATCCTTTAGATAGTGACTCTGATGATGACTTACTTTTTGATGGCAAAGAAGTTTTTACTTATTTAACAGATCCCAATGATCCTGACACAGATGGTGATGGTCTTTTAGACGGGGAAGAAATTATTATTTACGACACAGATCCGAACGATAGTGATAGCGACGATGATGGCTTAGACGACCACGAAGAAGTGACAATTGGAACAGATGGATATATAACAGATCCGAACGATAGTGACAGCGACAACGATGGCTTGTCGGATGGAGAAGAAGACACATATAACACTAATCCCAATGAGACTGACACGGATGATGATGGGATGGATGATGCTTGGGAAGTTAATTACAGCACAAATCCTTTAATCGACGATTCAACAGATGATCCCGATAATGATACGTTGACGAATTTAGAAGAGTATGGTTACGAAACTGACCCTCGTGATGCAGACACAGATGATGATAATTACTCTGATGGAGAGGAAGTATTAGCTGGAACTGATCCTTTGGATTTCTTAGATTTCCCGCAAGAATTTTGGTTTGATCCTGAAGAGATATTAGAAGATCCAATAAATATCGCTATTTTAGCTGCAGCATCTTTAGCTGCAACAGGAGTAGCAGCTGGTGTAGTATTGCGTTCGGTGTTTGGAAAAATAGCAAATAGACTAGTTGGTATTGGTAAATTTATCAAAACAAATGTAGACATAAGAGATGCTCTAGCTAGTCAAGCTACTAGAGTAGCTGAAGTAGTATCAAGGGATTTTCAAAAAATCCGACATTGTCCAAAATGTGAAGCAACTAAAATTGGACCCATTTGTTATGTTTGTGGTACGGTAATAAGTCATGATGTTGCTGAGGCTTTAAAAAAGGAGGTCTCTAGACAGAATAGTCTATTCTAGAATTATTCTTTGGATGGAGGAATGTTAAAACTTGGAATTTGATTGGATTTCTTTTCTAATAGTATTCGCAATAGGATTAGGTGGCGGAATAATTTCCGGAATTTTCAATACATTTATCGGTCGATTTAGACTTAAAAGAAAAATCAATAAAGAACTAAAAAGAATGAAACTTTTACATAAAGGTTACAAGTGCATTTCTTGTGAACGATTCAATCCTAAACAAACCTTGTTTTGTATTTTTTGCGGGGTTCCTACACCTAGTGAGAGAGTTTGTGACAAATGTGGAACTGATTTACCAAAAGATGCTGATTATTGCTATTTATGTCTTGGAGGTGCAGTGTTAAAAGACACTATAATTAGAGAACCAGGTATTAAGATAACAGAAGCTGAAACAATTAAAACTGAACCTATAGAAGCTAAACCCGTGGAAATAGAGGAAGAAAAAATTGAACCAGTTGATACTGAAGAAATTGAATCATTTGAATATGAAACAGATGAAGCTGATGTAACTCCAGATGAGCTACGTGAATATAAAGAAGATGAATTTGAATTTAGTGAACTAGAAGAAACACCTGAAGAAGATTCACAAGAAGAGGAGGAATGGTAAGTTATGGCTTTTGATTGGATTACGTTTTTGCTAACAGTAGCAATTGGTATTGTTGGGGGTTTACTCTCTGGAATTCCTACCACACTACTAGGTAGAGTATTTCTTAACCGAAGATTAGAAACTGAACTTAAAAAAATGGAGCATGTTGGTAAAGGGAAAAAGTGCACTTCTTGTGACAGAAAAGTTCCTGTTGAATCTGCAATCTGTACTTTCTGTGGGAAACCTGTTGCTGGTGGTAAAGTCTGTAATCGCTGCGAAATTTCTTTGCCTGATATTGCTGTTTATTGTTATCGATGTCAAGGTCTTGTTGCAAAGAAAGAAACTTCAGATATAGAATAATAAAAAATTCCAATAAAACTAGAAAAGTACAGAAGAGAAATCAAAAATTATCAAGTAAAAAGATAAAAGGAATAATTGGTGGGATTAGCCACCTTCGGTACGAGCAATGAGGTAAACCTTCTCATAGTCTGTTATACCTACTTCTTCAAAGGTTTCATTGTCGTCAAGCTGTCTGCCACGGAAAACAACAATTACCGCACTTGCAGGTATTCTCTTTTGTCTTGAGATTTCCCTTTTCAATTCTGATATTGTTGAGTTGGGCTTGACTTCACAATCGATCACTCCGCCGCCTATTGCTGATACGACCCTTACAATCATTTTTTATAATCACCGTTTTTTTTTATGAATATTAAATAATGAAAATGTTTTACTAAATATAATCAAATTAGTACTTTGATTAATTCATTTTCAGCCAGTAGTACTTCCCGCTTCAGCGTGTCCTTCCCGAAACGGACTGCTAGACCGTAAAGAGGATGTGTGAGTCCTGAGCATCAATTATTTATATTTATGAAAAAAATTTATAGCCTGATTTTTTTTCCAAACAATCAAAATTGTTTATATTAAACATAAATAATATTGTACAGAAAATGATTATGAGTAATTGGGGGATTAACATATGAAATGGAAGAAAGCAGTTCTATTTTTAATCTTAATATTTTCACATATTTGGATTTCTTCCGAATAAATCTACAAAAATCGTGGAAATATAGCTTCTCGTTGGATTTTAATTATAATACAATTGATTTAGATTTTTATCTTTTGGAAGAAGATTTCTATGAAGCTGAATTCAACGTATTTAATGGCAGTTATTCTACTAATAATGAAGAATGGTTTACCTTTGTCGCACCAGATTATGGTTACTATTATATTTATGTTGTTGGAGATTTAGAACATTACAAGTAAATCATACCTACTGATTATCAACTCACAATAACAGCAATTGCATTGATTAATACAACAATATCTCAAACTGTGGGAAGCTTATTTTTGTTAAATTGGGTTGCGGTCTTCATCAATATAATCGTAATAATTTATTTCAAGAAAAATGGTCGAAAAATCAGAAAATCATCTTTAAAATGACGCATATTAGAACTAAAAAAAAGAACTCAAATCTCACCAGGTTTACCATTTCATTTATGATTAATAATTGTGCTCCGTTTAATGGCCAGCTGGTAACCTTTTTTCCAGCATCTGTTATAACACCCTTTAACTGATGTTAGGTTAGAATTAGTTTTTCTTTCTTCGTCTGAGTACCTTTAACTGTTTTACTTGGTCTGCAAATTAACTATTTAAAACAACCACCAATTGATTGGGGAAAACACCGATTCCAAATTTATTACTTAGATGAATCATATCTCTACGCAAATCATCGAGAAGAACAATTTTTATAAATAATATAATTAGTCATTTCTTAATGGGATTTGTTATGAGGAAGTTTCTATTCTGTTTTCTTATATTTAATTTATTCTTCATTAATTCAAGTCTTATTAGCGAATCTACTATTTATTCACCAAATGTAGAAAACGGTCAATCTTTCACTTATGAAATTATATCCTCAAGTTTAGATGTTACTCATAAACGAGAACAATATATAAAAGATGAGGTTTTTCAATACAATCTACAACAATTCTCAATTTCTAATCCAATATCAATTTCAGTTGTAAATGTAAGTGATTTGGTTATTAATTATACTCTCTCATGTCAAGGTAGCAACTTTAGTAGATTAAGTCCCCTTAATCCAACTATGCTTGATTCATACATGAGTACTTATTTCAACAATCTTCTGTTTTATCCAGTGAGTATTGCGGATAATTTTTATTATGATTATATTGAATATGGTAATTTTAGTTCAGGTTACTATGCGACTGGATTACAGCTTGATGATACATTCTTCTTCTTATCAACAAATAATACCATGTGGACTTTATTACAAGAAAATCTTGCATTTATCGAATCAGAGGATAATTACAATTTAGATGACGTTGATTTTGAGGTTGAAACTTCTTACTTGGACTCAAATGGATTAATTTACATAGAGGGATGGTTTTCAGGAGTTATTGACTACAATAAAGTAAGGGCATTTGCCAATAACGGGTTTCAATTAGTTTTTAATAAAACATCTGGCTTACTTTATGGTGTGCGAATTAAGGGTTCTTATGATGGAGTTTATGAGAATTTCGGACTTACTTGTCACACTGAGTTTCATATGGAGCTGTTAAATTATGATTTACCTGATTTTTCGTTATATGATCACGTAACACCTGTTTTTGGTTCATACATGTTCTATTTTGGGTTGGTATTAATTCCAATAATCATTATTCGAAAGAAGTGTGCAGGAAATTGATTTTTCTTTCTTAAAATATGTCACACTAAGTATCTTTTTATTGTGTTCATTTCATTTATTTTCTGCTTTTTATCTGTAATTTCAATTTTTCCAAGTTCGAACTCCTTTCTCCATACATTTCCACTAACTGAATTTTCTTTTATGAAAAAATAAGCTAATCTTTTTGATTTGTTTCAGAAAAACCATTTTAGCATATTTAGGTCTTTATATACTTTTTATACAAAGAGACCAAGTGGAACAGACCAATAGAGGTTTGTTGAGTCAGAATACTCTCTCCCTTAAAAGAAACAAACTCCCTTATTCCTTTTCCTGAGCGGGAAAGAAGCCAAACCACTCCCGCTCAGATCTAATTAAAAGGAAGGAAGTGAAAAAAATGACTATAGAAAACGACTCAGAACTCTTCGATAAGAAAATAAGTAAAACATTAAACCTGGAACC
>JAHLVZ010000191.1 GCA_019058165.1 Candidatus Heimdallarchaeota archaeon | reverse complement strand
GCAGAGGTGTCAACAGTAATAATGAGTTATGCCTTTAAACTCCTCTTACAAGAATTATTCTCACTTGGCATGGCACCCAGACTAATATTAAAGGATCAAGCATAAGGAGACGGAGGAAGAAACATGGCATTTAAGTTACCAAAAATTATCGATGCTTTACAATTCGGTCTTTTATCTCCAGATGAGATAAGAAAAATGAGTGTTGTCAGAGTAATAACCGCAGACACCTATGATGAAGACGGAACAGCAATTCCCTCAGGATTAATGGATGGTCGTTTGGGAACTATAGATCCTGGTCAACGTTGTAAAACTTGCGGCAATAGAGTTGGCGAGTGTGAAGGCCATTTTGGTCATATAGAACTTGCTCGTCCGATTGTTCATGTAGGCTTTAACAAGAAGATATACAAAATTCTCAGAGCTATTTGTCGTGAATGCAGTAGAATTCTTCTAACTGAAGAAGAAGTTTACGAAAACAAACAAAAAATTCTCAAGTATGAGAAACGATGGGAACAAGCTAATACTGATCTTATAAATGAAATTCTCAAGAAAGCAGCAAAAACAGATGCTTGTCCACATTGTCAAGCTATGCAATCCAAAATAAAACTCGAAAAACCAACAACATTCTTTGAAGAAATAAAAGCAAGCAAAAAGAGCAAAGTGATTGAACGAAAGAAATTATCCCCTTCAGATGTTAGGGATCGAATGGAAAGAATCTCTGATGATGATTGTTTATTACTTGGGATTAATTCTCAGCATGCTAGACCTGAATGGATGGTTTTGACTGTCCTACCAGTACCCCCAGTTGCTATGAGACCAAGTATTACTTTAGAATCAAGTATTCGTTCTGAGGACGATTTAACACATAAACTAGTTGATATTATTAGAATTAATCAACGATTAAGAGAAAATATAGAAGCCGGTGCGCCCCAACTTATTGTAGAAGATCTTTGGGAGTTGCTCCAGTATCATGTTACCACATATTTCAATAATGAAGTATCTGGAATCCCTCCAGCAAGGCATCGTTCTGGAAGAGCATTAAGAACACTCACTCAAAGACTGAAGGGTAAAGAAGGTCGCTTTAGAAGTAACCTTTGTGGTAAACGTGTTGACTTTTCATCACGAACTGTTATTTCCCCTGATCCAAATCTAAGTATCAATGAAGTTGGTGTTCCACAAGAAATTGCTATGCAATTAACAATTCCTGAAAAAGTTACAGAATGGAATATTGAAGAATTAAAAGAATTAATAATGAGAGGTCCTGCTAATCATCCAGGTGCTAATTATATAATTAGACAAGAAGGGTTACGTATCGATTTACGTTTCGTAAAAGAGAAACGAAATGTTGCTGATTCTTTGGAACCTGGTTTCATAGTTGAAAGACACTTGAAAGACGGTGATATTGTTCTCTTTAACAGACAACCATCACTTCACAGAATGTCAATTATGGCTCATAAAGTCAAAGTAATGCCATATAGGACATTTCGTTTGAATTTATGTGTCTGCCCTCCCTATAACGCAGATTTCGACGGAGATGAAATGAACCTTCACGTTCCTCAAAGCGAGGAAGCTCAAGCAGAAGCTAGAACCCTTATGTTGGCACAAGAACAAATTTCTTCACCAAGATATGGTGGACCACTTATTGGTGCAAATTGGGATTACATTTCAGCTTCTTATCTTCTGACAAAGAAAGATTCATACTTCTCTAGGAAAGAAGCTATGCAATTTATTATTTCTTCCGGATTCAACAAAGACTTACCTGAACCCGAACTTAAAGAACCAGAAGAACTTTGGAGCGGCAAGCAAATATTCAGCTTGTTTATACCTGAAGATACTCACTATACTAACACTGCGAAAATCTGCCAAAAATGTACTGAATGTTTAGAAGAAAACTGTGAACATGATGCATATGTGACCGTAAGAAATGGTATTCTTAAAACAGGTGTCATTGATAAAAAAGCAATAGGTTCACAACAAGAAGGTAGTCTCTTAGGTAGGATTCTAATTGATCAAGGAACCGATGTTGCAAGAGAATTCTTAGATGCAATTACAAAGTTATTTATTCGAGTTCTTTCTTACAAAGGCTTCACTGTAGGCTTTTGGAATGTTGATATTCCTAAAGAAGCGAAGACACGAATTGATGAGATTCTAGATGATGCTGAAAAGGAAACAAGAGAAACAATTGATGCTTATAGACAAGGCATACTTGAAAGATTACCAGGAAGAACAGAAGACGAAACATTGGAAATGAAGATTATGGAAATACTCTCCAAGTCCAGAACAACTGCAAGTGATGTTGCCGGTGAGTATTTAGGAATGGAAAATGAAGCAGTAATTATGGCCAAAACTGGCGCTCGAGGTAGTATGTTAAACTTAGGGCAAATGGCAGCTTGCTTAGGACAGCAATCCGTTCGTGGTGCAAGAATTAAACGAGGATTTAAGGGTAGAACATTACCGCATTTCAAACCAGGTGCTTTAGACGCTCCTTCTAGAGGTTTCGTTAGAAATAGTTTCAGACGAGGACTAACTCCAATAGAATTCTTTATGCATGCTTGTGGTGGCCGTGAAGGTCTTGTTGACACAGCAGTTCGTACCTCTACGAGTGGGTATATGCAGAGACGGCTTATACATGCTTTATTGGATATCAAAGCTGAATATGATGGTACAGTAAGAGATGCTAACGGTGAGATTATCCAGTTTATTTATGGTGATGATGGTATTGATCCAGCTAAATCAGAGCATGGAAAATCAGTAAATATCGACGCTGTCATTGATAGAGTCCTAAAAACAACCGTAGAGGAATAGATTGAGGTCGTAAAAAATGTCAAATACAACAAGTAGTACTGCAAAAAAGCAAACTTATGTAACTTCAGATGTAATTGAAAAGGAAGTCAGAAAAATTAACAAAGACAATCTCTTTCCTGCAAAACTAGAATTAGAAATAGCTGAAAAATTGAAAGATAGACAGCTAACAAAAAAACAATTAAGTGAAATTCTAACTCGAGTAAGAACTCAATTCGAAGGTGCTTTGATAGAACCTGGGGAAGCTGTTGGGACAATTGCAGCTCAATCTATAGGCGAGCCCGGAACACAGATGACTTTGAAAACGTTTCATTTTGCAGGTGTTGCAGAATTTACAGTAACTCAAGGTTTGCCTAGATTAATTGAAATTGTAGATGCAAGAAGGAATCCAAGCACACCCATGACTGAAGTATATCTTGACGATGAACATAAAGTTGATGTTGAAAAAGCAAAGGACGTAGCTAGAAAAATTAGGTTAACTCGAGTTGAAGATATTGCATCTAATTACAGCTTGGATTACTCTGAAATGCTCATTAATATTGAAATTGATTTAGAATTGTTACATGACAAAGGTTTAGACGTAGAAACAGCAAAAATTGCCATCGAAAAAGGAAAAAAAGTTGATGTAACAGCTCAAGGCAATATTATAACTGTAAATCCGAAAATCGAAAAAATAAAGGATTTGCAAAAATTTGCTTCGAAGCTTAGACAAATGCCTATAAAAGGACTCTTGCCTATTAAGCGAACTCAAATTACGAAAGATTCTGAGAAAGGGGAATTCATTATCTTTACAGAAGGAACTGATTTCGTAAAAACACTTAGAGTTCCGGGTGTAGATCAAACTAGAATTTACACAAATCATACTTATGAAATTTCTGAAACTTTAGGTATAGAGGCTGCGCGCAATTCAATAATCAAGGAATCTATGGCAGTTCTGAAAGCTCAAGGTTTAGATGTTGATATTCGTCACATTACTCTTGTTGCTGATTTAATGACTAATACTGGTGGTGTTCGACAAATTGGTAGACATGGGATAAGCGGTGAAAAGATAAGTGTTTTAGCTCGTGCTTCATTTGAAATTACTGTGAAACATCTTTTAGAAGCATGTCTACAAGGTGAAGCAGACAATTTGAGAGGTATCACTGAAAACGTTATCGTAGGTCAAATGATTCCGTTAGGTACTGGGGCAATTGATTTAATGATGAATCCGATGTTACAAAAAGACAAAAAAGCTGCAAAGAAATAAAAGATGCGAAGACTTCACTTTTCAATCGAAGGGAATAATTTAAATTCCCTTTTTATTGGGATATGAATAAAATCGTTACTTTGAGAAAACAATTGTTGGAGAAAAGTAATATGTCATATGATTTAAACAGAGAAATACAAATAATTGCCAGAACAGGCAAAAAGGATTATGGAATAAATAGAGCTATTAAAGCAACAAAGCTTGGTAGAGCTCAACTAGTTATTTTATCCAATAACTGTCCTGAAGATAAAAGAATCCGAATTGAGTATTATTCTAAACTAGCAAACATTCCTATTGTAATATACACAGGAACTGGTTATGACCTTGGTGCTCTTTGTGGTCGTGGACATGTCGTTTCAGCAATGTCAGTTTATGATCCCGGAGACAGCAAAATAATTAGATTGTTGAGGAAGAAATAAAATTCAATTTTGATTTAAATTGTAGGTCGTGTTATAAACTGTCAAGTGGGATTAAACTTTCTATCGATGAAATGAAAACAATCAACATATTTATTAGTGTTACAAAGATTAGCCCAAAAGATTGCATAATTGATAAAAAGCTCGATAGGATCATTTTCTTAGTTGGTAGAGGAGCAGTTGGTTCAGCTATCGGACGACAAGGATTACACATTAAAAAGCTGAAATCTATTTTTGCCAAAGATATAGAAATCGTTGAAGATGATGAGAAACCTGAACGATTCATAAAAAACTCCCTTGTACCTGCAATCGTGGAAAAAGTTGTAGTAGTCAGAAGAAAAGACAAGCATGATTTAGCATTTGTTACAATTAAACGCGGTCAAAGAGGATTAGCAATTGGTAAAGA
>JAHLVZ010000190.1 GCA_019058165.1 Candidatus Heimdallarchaeota archaeon | reverse complement strand
GATAAAATTCGCAGCATTTGTGTAGCTAGTTATAAGAAATTCTTCACTAAAGGAATACTTGAAGATGATTTTGATTCAATGACAGAGTACTTTAGTGAAGAATTTCTTATAACTAGCTACACAAATGCTGCGAATTTTATCTCATTACTCGATTATTTTCCAGGTTATGCTCAACCAATTGGTAGAATAGCTTTCAATCTAGATAAAATCGATTCCTTCAATTTGGCTAAAGAAATTGCCAATTTACAATCATTTAGTCAAGAATTAACTCGAGAATTTGAAAGTGAAGGTATAACTTTACATATTTATGCTGATATAATTCATGATTTAGAAAACTTCTATCGTGAATTCATTATCTTCCAATTATTCGGTCTTTTATTTATTACGCCTATTGTAGGCATGGCATTGTCCTTAACTAGTTATTCTGCGAATTTGATGAAAAGAAGACAGAAAAGACAAGTATCCAGTATGTTACAAAGAGGGTCTTCGCAAAAAGAAGTTGTTTTCATATTAGTAATGCAGGTGATAGAGCTTACACTAACAGCACTTCTAATTTCTTTTATCATAGGTTATGGTTTTACTTGGTTGATGAACAAAAGTATTGGATTTCTGAATTTTGCAGGAACCAGTGTTTATCCGAGTTTAAACATGCTAATTCTGTATATCATTATTGGAGTAGGATTAGTTTTATCAATTATTGTAAATGCTAAAAACGTCTATGATATGAGTCGAATAACAACACAGGAAGCCTATGTTGAGCATCAAATCAAAAAACCAATGTGGGAAAAACTCTACCTTGATATTGTTCTAATATTTTTAGGAATTTTGCTTTGGATTATAGTTCGTACACAACTAAGAGGAACATCTGCTTACTCCTTTGCATATGGTTTTGGTACGACAGCACCAGTTCTATTGATACTTGGTAGTATTTTACTAGCAACACGGATTTATCCGCGATTAGTTAGTTGGATTTCGAAGAAGACTTGGAAATCTAATCGATTTGCGGTAATTGGTTTAGCTACAAAACGTAGTTCAAGAAGAAGAGGAGATACTACAAGATCGTTAATACTAATCACTTTGACATTTACCTTAATTTTCGCGTCAATTGTGACGATTCAATCTTATCAAAATCATGACAAAGAATCAGCCCAGTATGCGATTGGGGCGGATATATTAGTACGTGGTGTAAATACAAATTCCAATGAAACGAAGAATCAAGTCTTAGCAATAGAAGGTGTTCAATCAGCTTCCTATCTGAAAATGTCAAGTCAAATAATTACTTATGGCCAATTAACGTATTCCTACATTGTTATAGGGATTGATCCTGAGGAATTTGCGGCTACGGCTTTCTTTGAGAAAGAATACCTCGGAGGTATCAACCCTCAGAGTTTCTTCGAAAAAATCAAAGATGACAATGATGTCGTAATGCAAAGAGATCAACTTAGAAGTATAGCATCATATACCGGAGACCAAGTAACTATTTGGTATGAAAAATATGTTGTTGGAGATGTTAATCGGACACTAGATATAGTCAATGAGTACAAATATTTCCCAAGATTCTTTACAGAGTTTCCTGAACCAAATGAACCAGTATTTAGATTTAATATCATTGGAAATTATAATAACTTGGAGATTTTTTCTTATGCAGAATATAGTATTGGCGGAGACTTAATTGTAAAAGTAGCGGATGGCTATGATATTGTAGCAGTTGCTGAAAATATCGAAGATGAATTAGACAGATCAGTTGAGAATGCAGTTGATTTAATGGGTACTGCAGAAGGGAGTTTAAGAAACACTATGTTATTTGGTTCATTGAATGCTTCATTTATTTCTTCATTAGTTATTACAATTTCAGCCATTATACTTATGATTTTATTACAGATTACAGAAAATGAAAGAGAAATCATAACACTAAAAGTTCTCGGACAATCTCCAAAACAATTATTTAATATGTTTTTAACAGAAGCATTATCTATTGTTATCTTTGGTGCTGTTTTAGGTGCTCTTGTTGGAATTTTGGCAGCTAATATGTTTTCAGAAATATTAACGTTTGATACGATAATTCCTCCTACTGAGATGAAATTCCCGCCATTGGAATTAGGTTTAGCGATATCTATACTCTTTATTACTGCCATAGTTGCTGCTGCTTTAACTTCCTATGCTGTCTTTAGAAAGGACACAATAAAAGCTATTAAACAAATTTAGTTGCTATTAATAGTATTGGCAAGATACTCCCTTATTTCATGGAGATTAACTTCTCATTGAAATTACAGTAAGATTCTTATTCTTCTTTTCCTTTAAAATCTTGATTTGGAAAAAGATAACTAATAGTAAAAGCAATAAATACTAAATAATTAAAAATTGATTAATCGGTGAACATTCGAATGCTATTGCTTGAAAGGTTGAAGTTCTATTATAAAATGCTATTATTGAACAGACGAAATACTCTTGTGATGTTCTTAGGACTAGGTATAAGTCTAGCAATGATTTCAGAAGGATTAATTTTCATCTATAGTTTTCAATATGATGCTTTTACAGAGTTTAATAAGAAAACACCTACCAAGCAATTTACACTCACTTTAAGCTCTTTCAACGTGCATGGAGAGGAGGATACCATCTTGTCAAAGATTAACAATATAACACAAGATGTCATAGAAGAGGTGGGGATTCAAGATAGAATACTGCGGACGGATTGGTTTTCTGAAAGAGGGACGATGCTCTACGTAAAGTCGAATCTTCCAGGAGGAGGAGAGCAACTTTTACCGGAATTCAATTTATATGGATTACCCGTCGATTATTTTTCGGCTTTGGAATCAATTTTGTACAATGGAACTTTACCACATAGGAAGGATGAAGTTTTAGTAGTTACAAAAAGAACTACCATTGAAAATACTAATTTAACTAATCTTGGGAGATTTTCTCTTTATGTTCCAGTCTTTGATATGAGTGGTGATATCTATTTATCAGTCAGAATGGGTATCCCTGATGCCGGGGAACATGTAAATGTAACTGGAATAATTACTGCTGAGGATTTCTCTAATTTCAAAGGATCTCTCACCGATGATTTTGAAGCTCTTGATGATTACTTTTCTGATCAATTTATCCTCACAACTCATACAGCTGTGATGGAGTATGTGACAAGTGTTGAGTATCTTTCAGGTTTTGCAGGATTTACTTGCAGAATTGCCTTTGACTTATCACAAATCGATGCTTTCAATGTAGCGGGGGAAATATCTAAAATAAATGTATTAAGTCAAACAATGCAAAGGGAATTTGAAAAAGAAGGATTTGAACTCACAGTTGAACACCTGATAGTGGATCAACTCAGAGATTTCAATGAGGAATTCTTGATCTTTCAATTATTCGCATTATTATTCACAACACCCATTATTGGAATGGCTCTCTCATTAACTAGTTACTCTTCAAACCTCATGAAGAGAAGACAAAAAAGACAAATTTCAAGTATGTTGCAGAGAGGGGCCTCTAGAAGAGAAGTTCTTAATCTTTTAATATTTCAAGCAGTAGAATTTACTGTTTTAGCATTACTTATTTGTGTAATTATTGGTTATCCTTTTGCTTGGTTAATGATAAAAAGCAATGGATTCCTGAGTTTCGGAGGAACAAGCGTTTTCCCAGCTACGAATATGATTATTTTTTATGTGATCATAGCAGCTGCATTTATACTGTCCATTTTGATTAATGCGAAAAATATCTGGGATATGAGTAATATCTCAACCGTAGAAGCATATGGAACTACTATACAGAAGAAACCCTTCTGGGAAAAAACATTCATAGATGTTGTCCTTATACTTGTGGGAATTGTTCTTTGGCTCATTGTGAGGTTGCAATTAAAAGGTGGCTCTGCATATAGTTTTGCATATGGCTTAGGTACAACGGCTCCCATTTGCTTAATACTTGGCAGTATTTTGTTTTTAACTAGGATTTATCCAGTACTTGTTAACTTTATTGCTAAAATAGGCTGGAAACGACCTAAACTAGGAATTCTTGGGTTATCAGCAAAAAGAAGTCTTAGAAGGAAAAGTTCTGTGATTCGCTCGCTTGTGCTTATTTCATTAACCTTCACACTAATTATTTCTTCAATGACTACTACACAATCGTATCAAGATTACGATAAAGAACAAGCATATTATCAATTAGGGGCAGATGTCTTAATTAGAAACGTGAAAGTTTCAAATGACAATATCAAAGACCAGGTACTAGCAGTCGAAGGAGTTGCTGCTGGGAGTTATATCAAGCTTACAAGTCAAATCATAACCTACGGAGAATTAGTGTATTCTTATGTGGTTGTAGGCATTGATCCTGAAGAATTTGCTACGGTAACGTATTTCCAAAGAGATTATTTTGATGCATCAACACCCTCAAGTATTTTTTCAAAAATACAAGATGATAATGATGTTTTGATACAAAAACAACAGTTAGATAAGATAGAAAGCTACACTGGAAGTCAAATTACTATAGATGTTGAAAAATATATCCTTGGAAGAATCAACTATACTATGGATGTTGTTGACACATACAACTTCTTCCCAAGATTCTTTAATGAATATCCAATTACTGGGGACCCCATTTTCAGATTCTCAATAATTGGAAACTACAATTTAACGGAAGCATTGACCTATAGTTCTTTCAATATAGGGGGAGATATGTTAGTGAAAGTGGAAGAAGGCTATAATATAATAGAGGTTGCTGAATCAATCGAACTTCAATTGGGGAGAACCGTTGATAACGTAGAAGATCTTATGGGATCCTTTGAAGGCAGTTTAAGAAATATAATGCTGTATGGTTCACTAAATACTTCATTTATTTCCTCTATGATTATCACAGTAGCAGCTATTGCATTGATGATTCTGATACAAGTTCTAGAAAATGAAATGGAGATTGC
>JAHLVZ010000189.1 GCA_019058165.1 Candidatus Heimdallarchaeota archaeon | reverse complement strand
ATTCAGGGAATGCTCATTTTGTTTGGTCAGAAGGTCCCCTCAATCAAGAACGTATACTTTATCGTAAGATTTTTTGGAATGGAACAATGGACCCAATTGAAGTTCTGACGGACGGAAGTAATAGGTGTCGATATCCGGAAATTATAATTGATTCATACAATGATATCAATATCTTTTGGAGTAATTATACAGTTATTAATCCTGGAGTTGAACTTGGAACTCAGAACATACAAACCGTAAGGAAATCATTTACTGGAACCTGGAGTGAACCACTCTATGCAGCGCCTTATATACCACCGGAGCGTCCGCCTGGCGGTACATCGGATGCTAGAATACCATCTGTTGCTATGGATTTAGATAACAATCTGTGGATAGCTCACGAAATAAGAGAGCTATATGCTTATCATCAAGGAATAGATGTTCGGAAACGAGTTGGTTATAATGATTGGCAATCAAGTGAGAGCGTATCATTAGCCAACAATCCCACTATTGATCCACTCATAAAATGCGACAATGCGGGTAATTTGCATTGCTTTTGGCTTGACTTGCGTCATTCAAATTATGAATTATATTTTAGAATTAGATTTTCCAGTGGTGTTTGGACAAATGAATTTCGTTTATCACTTGATTCACCAACATTCGGTGATTATTGGCAATTAATTCTAATTGTTTCAGGAGTGATAGCGGTAATTTCACTTCCAATGATAATTCTGGATAGAATTAGAGCAAGAAAACGAAATAAATTACTTAAGAGAAAAATTTCTGATCTACAAGAGTAAATCCTCAGCTTTAATCTCTTCTTGTTTCACGTTCTCAAACTTGTCAATAATCTCAAGATATACTTCTTTCGGATATTTAACACCAAAAAATCTGAAAGCAACACGCTTCTTTTCAGTTTGATCTGTTTTATAAAAAACAATGGTTCCGAAATTAAATGCACTTGAAATTATAGGAGTTTGTCTGATTTGAACTTCTGTTATTTCTTCATAATTAAAAATAAGTTTTTTCTTTGCTCGATAAATACTTCGTATTTCGATACTATTATCATCAATCCAATATCTAGGAGCACTAATGATTAAATAAACAACGGTGAATAGTATAAAATTAATTAACAATAAACCCGCCCAAGATAATTTTGAGTAGAGATCAATTCTATCAGGAGTTAAACTAAGACCTAGAATTCTTGGATGCACAATATACCTTACCATTAAATATAATCCCAGATTTAATATTAGCGTGAAAACCATCCACTGGATAATATATTCTGTCGAAGCTCTTAGAGAAAAACGACTTGGGTTTTGTTTACTCATTTGGAAACCTACATAATTTGTTATGGTATAGTATTCATTTAATTTTTCTATTTTAGTCTATTTTGAATTATCTATACATATAATAATAAAAAAAAGAAAAAGATAATATAATGACTATGCTTTTATTATTAATTCGTCACTAGTTTATTCTTCAGTTTCTGTGGTTTCATCCTCTATCTCTGGAACTTCTGGTATTTCATCTGTAGTTTCATCAGTTTTTTCTTTATAAGCTTCTACTGTTTCTTCATCGATATCATCTAATGCATCCTCAATATCTTCAAGGATATCATCTTCTGTAAGTGCTTCATCTACTGTTTCTTCCTCAGCTTCCTCGACTGCTTCATCTTCTGGTTCTTCGATTTCTTCTTCGGGTTCGAGTTCTATAACTTCTTCTGCAATGTCTTCTGCGATTTCTTCGATTACT
The DNA here is from genome assembly GCA_019058165.1 of Candidatus Heimdallarchaeota archaeon. GTDB lineage: Archaea > Asgardarchaeota > Heimdallarchaeia > JABLTI01 > JABLTI01 > JABLTI01. The sequence continues at coordinate 3,224 of JAHLVZ010000189.1, read as the reverse complement.
TCCTCATCAACAGTTTCATCAACTTCTTCTTCAATGGCTTCTTCTAAAGTATCTTCGACAGCTTCTTCTAAAACATCTTCCATAATTTCTTCTTCTTCTTCCTCGGTGACTTCTTTTGCTTTCTTCTTCTTCTTTTCCTTCTTGGGAGCTTTCTTGCGTTTTTTGCTTGCACTGACAGAAATGATGATTATTAAAGCTATTAAACCTAATACTGCGAAACCTGCGCCTATTAAAAATAATACTGTAAACAGAATTGGAATATCTGCAATTGTAACTGAAGATAAATCCCATGAGTTATCATATAGTACAATTAAAGCAGGGGCAATTACCAATAATATACCAAAAATAATTATTGCATAAACAATGGCATTATATAATCCGCTTCTATCTTTAGTCTCTACTTCTTCAGCTGTCATAATTCTCTCTATTTACATCATCGAAATTAAATATTTTGTTAAATGAAAATGCCTGACAAACAGCACTAAATTTGTTAAAAAAGAACCTTTATTCATTTTGAAATTGAAAATGTAAGAGAATTCACTTAGTTTTTCCTTCTTTTCTTTATTTTATTATTATGATAGTAATAGAAAGTAAATGATTAATATTAATAAAAATGGCGTTGTTATTATCTTAGAGAGCTTGGAGGCTCGATATGGAAATTACAAGTAAATGGATAGATAAGTACAAGTTCAGAGTTGATGATGGTAGACATCCATATTTTGAACTAGATGTTCCACCTAAATTTGGTGGCGAAGATACCGCTCCAACTGCATTAGAAATGGCTGTAATGGCTTTAGCGACATGCTTAGGAACCACCTATAAAATGACAGTGGATCACATGCATCTCACCGTAGATGAATTGGAAGTAAAAGCTATTGCGAATAAATCAGATGATATTCACCTTTCGGATATTCATCTTATTGTTTGTGTGAAATCTCAAGATTCAAAAGAAAAACTTGAAAAAGCGTTACAAATTGCAGAGAAAAATTGTGCAGTTGATATTATATTCCATCAAACACAAATTCCTATGGAAACAAAATTAGAAATTATTGAATAAAAGTAATTTCTATTTTTTTATTATCATTATTTCTATATGTCGAAAAAGAAGGTTTTTTAATAATAGAGTCCCACAATATTATATCCCTACAAGATGATAAACATTGAACAAATGTTAAATACTTGTAGAGCTAAAACAAATCAAGATATTCGGTGTACACTATGTCTTTTGGCAGTATTTTACTCGGAGCCTTAATTGGCGGAGTCATAAGCAGTGGCGGTGTCATTGGCATCACTTTTCTAACTGCATTTCCAGTAATTCTATGGTGGCATATGCTACTCATAGCCATTGGTGGAACATTTATCGGCGGATTCATAAGTGGACTAGTAGCTAAAGGAGGAGGAGCTGGCGCATTAGCAGGCTTACTCTCTGGTCTTTTAGTTTTTCTAGGAACTTTTATATTTTGTTGGCGTTACTACCAAGCACAATTATTAGCACTCGTAGTAACAGCACCCGATGTGGCGACGCTGGCCAACGACTTCCTAACTACATTAGGAATGGCTGGCACTACAATAGGTGATACAATTTCTCTTTGGATTACCACAAACGCCCCCACAATTCCAGAAGTAACAGATTTCGCAACTAGCAATTTCATTTACTTTGCATTAATTGTTGGTGCAGTCCTAGGTGGATTAGCCGCAGTAGTAAACTTCTTCGCAGGCCTAATTGGTGGCTTGATTACAAGAAAGAAGAAAGAAAGTTATGACTCTTATTATTAAAAATGATACTCCCTTGTGATTATCAACACGGGGACTATTTTTTCTTTTTTTCAGAATTTTAAATCTTCACTGAATTCTATATTAAAGACAATTGTTATAACATAGTTACTTCTAGCATTTAGTGAAGGAGATAACAGAATGAAGATTGTTTTTCTTTATCCAATAACACAAGATGCTTTGAATTTCTTGAAAGAAGAAATACCAGAAGAGATCAAAATTGTTACACGGATTAGAGGAGAAATTGGTCACACACCTCTTAACGAAGATCCTGAGTTCATAAAGGAAACAAAAGATGCGGAAATCATAATGGGTCCATATGTCACTGATGAAATATTATCACAAGCAGTCCCAGCAGCAGGAGGAAAACTCAAGCTAGTAATTATTCCCTGGACTGGAGTCGATAGATTAGATTTTGATTTGGTGAAAAAATACTCTATAGTGGTGGCAAACAGTCATGGAAATGCTCGAACTGTAGCTGAACATGCAATTGCACTTTTATTAACAGCAGCAAAGAACATTATACATCATGATAGATTAATGCGAGTAGGAGATTGGAGTTCAAGATTTACAAAAATGCCATCAATCAAACTACAAGGAAAAACAGTGGGATTACTTGGTTATGGTGCGATAGGAATGGAATGTGCCATACTTCTGAAAAATTTTGAAGTCAAGTTTATAGGTTGTCGTAGAAATCCCACAAAATCAACAAAAGAACAGAAACAATTAGCAGAAAAAATTTATTCGATAGAAAACCTAGAGAAATTCTTACAAGAATCAGATATAATCATAAATTCCTTGCCTTTAACAAAGGAAACTCGAGACATACTTGGGGAAAAAGAATTCGCTCAAATGAAAGATGGAGTAATTATTGTTAATGTTGGTCGAGGACACACAATTCACGAGAAAGCGTTCTACGATGCACTCAAAAGTGGAAAAGTATTCGCAGCAGGAATAGATCCACAATGGAATTATCCAGCAAGAACTGCTGTTCCAAGAAGATCAGATGGGGGAGCAGACTCAATAGAAGAGACCTATCCCTCAGAATATCCGATTCATGAATTTGATAATGTTGTTTTAAGTCCTCATCGAGCAGCACATATAACAATGAGCTATGAACGAGGGCACTGGCAAGATGTAATAGAAAACATCCTTAGAATCTATGAAGGTAAAGAACCAATTAATATTGTAGATATTGAGAAAGAATATTAAAAAAAAATAGAAATTAAGCAGCTTATATTGCTGCTTCAATTACTTTTTGTTCTTTTTTTCCTCTTCCAACCCAACTTTTTAGTATATATTTACCAACAATGAATTTCAGAAATTCCATTAAAGTAGCAGCAAATGCGCAAATAGCAATTAATAACAACCATGCATAGCCATTCATCATCATTGAATCAAAAATCGTATTGTTGATACCAACCGTAAAAGGTGCTACTGGAGCTAATGGT